>NZ_CABSQO010000017.1:0-89364 GCF_902479755.1 uncultured Tissierella sp.
TAGAGCAATTCTATGAAGATATTGTACTATTTTTTCATATTTAGTTTACAGAGCCTTGTTTATATTTAATTGCCATGTATATACAATGCAATTAATATGCCATAACTATAACCTTGATTTTTAGATATCTTTGAACCTACATTTCCTATTTCTAGGAAACAAGTTTGTATTTTTACAATAATTCGACATTTTTCTCATGTTATAAGTGTTTTTAATTTATATTTAAATAAAATTTTATCAGTACGATAAACAGAACTATAATCCGAAAATATGGAATTTTAAATCTTTAGATGACTCTTTCTATTATAACAAAATCCTTTAAATTTGTAACAAATAAAAAAGCTTCTTAAATTTAAGAAGCTTTTTTGAAAATTATTAAGAAAGCTATAACTAAAAGGCTAAGATTTCTATGGTTTTTAAAAAATTGTGCCTATATCTGTTATGGTTTTTGCCAAATCCTCTTTATAATCCATATCACTAGAATTTAGGCTATTAATATTAACGCCATTCAAACTTGAGCTTGAATGTATATATCTGTCATTTCCTATATACATTGCTACGTGACCTGGAAAAAATAAAAGATCTCCAGGTTTTATTTCATCTAAAGTTATTTTTCTCATATATTCATCTTTTCTTTCAGCATCCCTATATATTATGATTCCATTTAACATATAAGATATAGAGCATAATCCCGAGCAATCTAACCCCAGAGGACTTTTGCCACCCCATCTATATTGTGTACCTAAGTATAGCATAGCTGTTTTGACTAATTTATCTCTTAACTGATTTTCATCATCTTTATTATAAGAAATTATTCTATCTCCTACGAAACTTGTCCTAACCCATCCAGTCCTATGATCGGCTAATTTAATCTCTGTCCAGCCATCTTTTTCATTTCCAGTAACTATAACTATGGCACCTCTAGTTAAAAATTCTTTTACATAACCCTTATAGCTTGCCTCAGGCATTACATCAACTACTGAATGAGTGATTATACTTTTCGCCTCATTCATCCATTCTTTTGACCGAATATCATCTATAATTATATTTGATTGGTGAACATAGCCACAATAATTATAGTGAGTTTCAATATAATACCAACCCTCTCCCATATCTTCTAAAACTTTTATAACCATTCCATATAAACCTTCATCAGCCATTTCACTATCAAATTTCGGATGTAGATTAATAGGGACTACGGTTTTGTTTAAAATCCCTAACCTTTGCAAATTTATCACCTCATAATATATTTTTTTACTTAACCTTTGATAAGTTATCATATACCAATTTAGAGATTTTTCCTATAGTCCTTTTTCCCACTAAATCATCTTTTCCATCTGTTGTAAAAATCCCTATTAGATAATGTATATTTTCTAAATAAAATATTCCTATATCGTGATTTAATCCACTTAATTCCCCAGTCTTATGAGCTATAACTACCTCATCTAAAATATATCTTGGCAGCATATTTCTATGTTTTTGTCTGCTTAAAATATGTATCATAAGTTCACACATTTCAGGACTAATAATAGATTTATTATATATCTTTTCCATAAGTATTGCTATGTCCATAGGACTAGTCATATTTTCTCTACCCTCTTTTGCTGCTTCAAAGTCCATCATCTTTCTTCTTAGAATTGTATCATTACAACCTATTTTTTTTGCCATTTCATTGATTCTTTCATATCCTAATAATTCTATTAAAATATTAGTAGCTGTATTGTCACTAAGGATTATCATCAAAGTAATTAAATCTATTAATGGATATTCTTCTAATTTTAATTCAGATACGAGGCTATATTCAACTCTATCACATTCTCTAACCTTTATTTTTTGTTCTAGGTCAAATTCTCCTTTCTCAACACGCTCTAGTGCTTCTGCCATTATAAGAATTTTTATTATACTAGCAGATGGAAAAGTTCTATTTTCATCATATTTTAATATCCATTGATCATTAGTTAAGTCTTTTATTATAATTGAAACCTTTTCTTCTGCTAACTTTAGCTCTTCCATAACAATTTCTTTTATCATTTTCGTCACCTCTTGTTTATAATAACGGGGGAAAAGCCTCTAAGTCTATTACTTAAAAGCAATTCAACTTTTGAGGCTTTGATGATTTTTTCAATTTAATTCCGGACTTAAAATATATACTATTTTATTCCATGCCTTCTCAAATCCTGATACTTTGTATTCCCTGCGTACGGTATCTACCTCTGGGGCTGCTGGATCATTTACGATAACGTATTCTTCTCCATCTTTTACCGTAAATCCCCTTACTACTAATAAGTGTCCACTTGGATAAGTTTGAGGAGCCCCAATTAATGTATTTTCTGATTTTGTTTTTATAGAAGCTATAACGGGAATACCTTTTGATATTTTCTCTTTTATATCATTAATTGATGTAAAACGAGCTACATATGAGTATTTACACTTTGTTCCTCCGTAGGCAGCATTAAAGGACCAATTCCCATAGATATTTTCTTTTTTATCTAAAACATTTTCTGCTACTTCTTCAGCGTCTATATCGTATCCATAGTATTCCAATACCATAGATACAGATGTAGGGCTGCATATTACATTGCCTATTTCTGGAACTACCATTTGAGATCTTTCTGGCACATTTAATTCTATTAAATAATCCTTATCTAAAGCAGAGACTTTTTCTACTTCATCCCTAGGCTTTAAAGCTAAAAATATATTTCTTATTTTTGGACTAGGCACGCTAGAATCCTTACGTGTTAATTCTACGCTATATCTAATAGCATCTGCATCTTTGCCCCAAAGTATCTCTAATGTATCGATTGACATCTTTGCCGTTTTATCAATTTGATCTTCAATACTTCCCCTAGTTCCTTCTTGAGACCATTTCCCATAGGAAAACCACATGGTCCACTGATCTTCTATCTTTGCTTTAACAAATAGTTCTATTTCAGTTTCTTCTGGTGTATCTACATTCCAAGAAGCTACTAATTCATTAAATTTTTCTGTGGCCATTATAGGTGAAATATATTTTCCTTGAAGAGATGAATCTTCTAAAATGATTTCACCTTCGTCATTTATTTTAGTATTTTCGTTTTCTCCTTCTCTAAAATCGTCTACTCTATTGACAATCAAGTTTCCATCATAAGATATTTCTTTTGTTTTAGTCGAATCGCTGCATCCACACATTAGTAATATAACCCCCATCAATACAAAAATTTTTTTCCTAAACATATGGATTCCCCCTGTAATAAAATCATCTGCTTTAATTAAAGCTTTAAGATTCTATTTATTTAATGCTTTCATGTATTCTTCTATCTCTCTTTCATTTCCCAGAACAAAATGTTCAGGTTCTATCTCAACCCACTTTGGAGGCATATTTTCATAATCATGACAACTAGGGTCATAAATTTCTAATACTTTTGATCTTTGTCGTCTTGGATCAGGCAATGGAATTGCTGAAAATAAAGATCTAGTATAAGGGTGAAGAGGATTTTTATAAAGTTTTTCAGTTTCAGCCATTTCTACTATTTGCCCTTTATAAATTACAGCTACTCTATCTGTTATAAATCTTACTACAGACAAATCATGGGCAATGAATAGATACGTTAATCCTTTACTCCTTTGTAATTCTGACATTAAATTTAATACTTGAGCACGAATAGAAACATCCAAGGCAGATATAGGCTCATCTGCAATTATTAGCTCTGGCTCAATTACTACAGCCCTTGCAACCCCTATTCTCTGTCTTTGTCCCCCTGAAAACTCGTGAGGGAACCGGCTTAAAAACTCAGGTAATAATCCAACATCAAGAAGTGCCTTTTCTACTTTTTCTTTTCTTTCTTCCTCATTTTTATAATTTTTTAAATTATATAGACCCTCTGATACTATATAATCTACTTTGGCTCTCTCGTTTAGTGATGCCATTGGATCTTGAAATATCATTTGAATTTTTTTAGTTATTTCTCTATCTAGTTCTTTATCTATTTTTCCATTGATCTTTTTTCCCTTAAATATAATTTCTCCACCTGCTGTTTCATTCAGGCGAATAATAGCTCTCCCTATTGTAGTTTTTCCTGAACCAGACTCTCCAACTAATCCAAAGGTCTCTCCCCTATAGATATTGAAGTTTACATCCTTTACAGCTACAAATTTATTCTTCTTTCTCCTTCCAAATTCTACCCTTAAGTTTTTTACTTCTAGTAAGACTTCCTTTTGGTTATTAGGCATTGTTCATGACCCCCCATTGTTGTCTTAGTATTTTTATGGACTCAGGCGGATTAACTTCTGGTGCACGAGGATCTAGCAGCCATGTCTTTGCCTTATGTGTAGGACTTACATCAAAATACGGTGGCTTTTCAACGAAATCTATCTTCAGTGCTCTAGGATTCCTAGGTGCAAAAGCATCACCTTTTATCTCATAGAATAAGTTTGGCGGAGTTCCTTTTATGGAGAATAAATCCTCTCCTTTTACTCCAAGTTGTGGAAGTGAAGATAATAGCGCCCATGTATATGGATGCTGCCCATTGTAGAACACTTCTTCACATTGACCTATCTCAACTATATCACCAGCATACATAACTGCTACTCTATCTGCAACATCAGCTACAACCCCCAAATCATGGGTAATATATATTGTAGTTAATTGATATTTTTCTTTAAGGTTTTTTAACAGATTTAAAATTTGAGCTTGTATTGTTACATCTAGGGCTGTAGTTGGTTCATCACATATTAAAACCTTTGGATTACAAGCTATAGCTATGGCTATAACTACTCTCTGTCTCATACCTCCTGAAAACTCATGGGGGTATTGTTTATATCTTTTTTCAGGTTCAGTAATGCCAACATCAGATAATAATTCAATTACTTTCTTTCTTGCTTCTTCTTTTTTTAAACCTTGATGTAATTCAACAGCCTCCTGCACTTGTTTGCCAACAGTTTTTAAAGGATTTAAGGAAGTCATAGGATCTTGAAAGACCATAGCAATTTTTTTCCCTCTAATTTTAATCCAATCATTTTCTGTTTTATAATTTGATATTTCCTCTCCTTCAAAGGTTATGCTTCCAGAATCTATCCAACCATTACCATCTAGTAATCCCATAAAACTCTTAGTGAAAACTGATTTTCCCGATCCCGATTCCCCTACTATGGCTAAACTTTCTCCTTCATACAAGTCTAAAGAGGCTTCTCTTATAGCTGTTAATACGTCTCCCCTTAGTCTAAATTTAATTACTAAATCTTTTACAGATAATATGACTTTTTTATTTTCCATAGTACACCTCCTATACGTGGTTTTTAGGGTCTGCTGCATCAGAAAAAACATTTCCCATCATGTAAAATGAGATGGTTATTATAGAAATAACTATTGAAGGAAATATTAATTGATACCTTTGTGATGCATTCATTATAAGAAGTCTTCCCTCATTAATAAGATTACCTAGTGATGGAATACTAACAGGTAATCCTAGCCCTATATAAGTCAAAAATACTTCATAGCCTATAGTCTGTGGGATAGACAATGCGACCGTCAGCATAATTACTGAAACTAAGTAAGGAAGTAAATTTCTAGCTATTATTCTTCTTGTAGGAGTCCCTAAACATTTTGATGCTAGATTATACTCCCTGTCTCTAATAATAACTGTCAGATTCCTTACAAATCTTGCCATATCTATCCATGATGTCAGCCCCATGGCAATAATCATAGTATATAGACTAGGTTTCATTATATAAGTCATTAGAACCAGTATTATAGTTTTAGGAATATTGTTGATCACATTATATATCTCAGTCATTGGTCTATCTAGCCATCTTATATAACCCCACATTGCACCTATGGTAATTCCTATAACGGCCTCCCAAAGCCCAACTATTATACCTATAAGCAATGAGGTTCTTGAACCACTCCATATACGTGACCAAAGATCCTGACCAATTGAATTAGTTCCAAACCAAAATTCTGAATCAGGAGGATTGTTTTTAAGCGGAAGCTTTGTTTCAGGATTTATATGAATTTCGGTAGGTGATTTCTGATTAGGCAAATAAGGCTGAATTAATGTAAATGCTAATAATACAGACATCAAAATTAATAGAAAGACCGCTGTTTTATTCTTTATGAAAACCTGCCAAGTAGAGCGCCAATATGAATAGTTTGAATATCCTCCGCGTTTAGCATCTTCTTCATTATATTCCACAAATTGAAATAAATCTTCATTTATAGCATTTGTTAATTTATCTACTGTACCTTTACTCATTATCTAGCGCCCCCTTTTCTCTGTAAATTTATACGAGGATCAAATAAGGCCATGAGTAAATCTCCTAAAAATAGCCCTACTATACCTATTGATGAATATATGATTACAAGAGCCTGAACTAAGGTGTTATCTTGCCTTTTAATGACCTCTACCAAAAGTCCTCCCATTCCTGGAATTGAATATAAAGATTCTATATAGATTGAGCCTGCTATTGTAAACAATATGGAAGCCGGTAAATATTGTGCCATGGGAACAAAGGCGTTGCGAAATATGTGTTTTACCATTATGGGCTTGCTTTTTAATCCTTTAGCTCTAGCTAATTTGACATAATCTTTGTTAAGCTCATCTACCATATATCTTCTCATCCACATTGCATAACTGGCTATTCCTCCTAGGGACATAGATATAGCAGGTAATATCCATGTTTTAGGTTTATCTACATCAAATAACATTGGGATCTTAAAAACTCCCGTTACATATAATTGTAAGAAAAGAAAATATACAGCAGCAGGCACTGCTCTTATAAATACTACATAGCCTGTTCCTAACTTATCCCAAAATTTATTTTTGTTTCTGGCCATAGCTATTCCCAGCGTGACTCCAACAAGCAAAGATATTCCTATAGCTGCCAATCCAAAGTATAAGGAATACGGCACCTTATCCTTTATTATGTCTGCAACGGGTACCTTAGGTCTAAAGGTAATAGATTGCCCTAGATTACCAGTTAATATATTCTTATAAAAATTAATTAATTGTTTATGTATAGGGTCCCTAAGTCCCATACTGGTTAATATAGCTTCTCTTTGTTGTTCATCTAGCTTTTCATAGGAAGTTCCGAAATATCCTTCCTCAGGCAATAACCGCATAAGAAGAAATACTATGGTAACTATGATAAATAGGGTAAGCAAAGATTGTAATAGCCTCTTAATAGAATACTTTAGCATTTTTTTCCCTCTCTTCTCTGTAAGTCAACTATATTAAATCTCAAGAAAAGTCAATTAATCTCTTACTTTTCATTAAGCTATAGTATATTAATTTTCAGACCTAAGGATTATCAGTTAATAACCCTTAGGTCTTTGAATTCTTATTTACTGTTCTTTAATGCCTCGGCACGTTCTTTCTCCCAAGTTTCAAGTGCTGCCTTATATTCTTCTGTATTCATAGGTTTCTCCATGATATGCTGTCCCTTATATCTGTTTGATGATACTCCAAATGGTGAATACTGAGATTCGAACGGATTTAATCTACCAGCTGCATATCCTCCCCCACCAAGTGCATAAGGAATAACAAAGGCTTCTTTGATTAAAAATGCTTCTGCTTCAGCAAATAATTCATAGCGCTTTTTAATGTCCATAACCTCTGCCTTGGCTTTATTTGTTAAGTTAGTATAGGTCTTCTCTCCATTGTCATCATTATAACCTTCAACAAATTCTGGGAAGTTATAATTTGCACCAGGAGTAAATGGATCTGTGTATGTTTCAGGATCTGCATAGTCAGGTCCCCAGTTACACTCTAAAAATGCATATTTTCCTGAACGTCTTACTTCTGATAAGAAGTTTGTAGGTGGTTTTGGATCTATTTGGATATCAATATAATCCTTTCCTAGTAGATTCTCCATTTGCTGTTCTATAACCTGTACTCTATTTGCCAATTCAGTTCCCCCTGAGTTATATGGCATATATACTATTATTGGAAATTTTGCTTTTCCCTTTAATTCTTCCATAGCTTTATCTCTATATTGCTTTGCCAATTCTTCATTGAATGAATCAGTATTTGCAAACTCTTTTAGACCTTCTAGCTCAGTATAATCTACTCCATCTAAGTCAACAAAACTCTTTGGCGTAATAGTATTTGATAACCTTTGCTCTGGATTATAAGGTTCTGATGTTATCATGGCAGATTTCCTATCTAATCCATGGAATAATGATTTACGGAAGTTTACATTGTTTACAGCAATTTTCCAGTTATCTGGTTCATACTCTGCATCGAATTTAGGATCAAAATTTAACGCATAAAAATAAGTATAGAATCCTGTTCTATTTGGTCTAACTGAATCTTTTTTAGCTGGATCTTTCATCCATTCTTCTACCAAAGAAGCAGGTATATCAGCATAATCAACTTCTCCACGTAAAAATAGCTCTGGTGCTAATGTTGCAGATTCTTGGTTATAGGTCTCCTTTATTTTATCTATGAATATGTTGTCCTTATCCCAGTATTGCTGATTTTTTACAAGAATTCTTCTAGTCTGCGGCTCAAAGGTTTCCATTACATAGGCCCCATTATATAGAATATTAGTATTATCTGTTCCAAATCTATCTCCTACCTCTGCTAGGAAATCTCCATTAACAGGCAAGAAACAAATATAGTTAAGCATCGATAAGAAATATGGTGTATTTTGTTTAAGAGTATATTCTAATGTGTAATCATCTACTGCTTTTACTCCTACTTGTTCAAAATCATCTATTTCACCATTGTAATACTCTTCTGCATTTTTAATTACACTATAGAATATATTTGCTGTTAGAGATTCATTATTTGGGTCTAGTAGGTACTTTGCAGCATCTACAAAGTCCTTAGCTTTAACTTCTGCATACTCCTTCCCCTCATGAGTAACCCATTTCACTCCTTGGCGAATCTTTAGAGTCCAAATTATTCCATCTTCTGAACTCTCCCATTCAGTTGCTAGACCAGGTATTGGAACCCCATATCTGTCATAGTCAATTAAGTTATCTACAAAATTAGCCGCTAAAGCGAATTCATTCTGATTTGCGGTCACTAAGTAATTTAATGTAGTGATTTCTCCTGAATAAACCGTTGAGTATTCTTGAGGCTTTGCTGCTTTATCAGGTGTTTTGGACGGATCATCTGACGAAGTATCCTTTGTATTTGGTTTTGAACATCCTGCCAAAATCATCATTATTGCCAACATTAAAGCTATTAACCTTTTCATCTTACTCCCCCTCTAATTTTTAAAAATTTATGTAGCCTTTAGTAAAACTTTCCTCCTTCCTATTAAGCTATGAAATTATCGATTAAGTAATAGTTTTTACATTGAGATAAATCAATTTCTTACTAACTACATATTAAGATAATGCAAATATTATACCACTTAAATTAGCAGATATCTGAAAGCAAGCAAACTGAGATATTAGTATATTCGCAAGATTTAGATAAGATTTTCTTATATGAATTATCAGATTATTTTAGCTACAATTCATTTGCTTTTCCGCATTTACGTAATATCAGTTAAAAGGGCAGAATTATACGTAATAGTAAATTAGTCTCACTAAGGTCAATTAGTTGCAATTACGACTTCGACTGCCACCTTTTCCCGAAATATGAATTTTTTCCGTTTTTAAGGACTTCTTAAAACCAAAATCTAAAAGCTTAAGTTTCCAATATTTTTAAAACCTAATCCCCACTCATCATTTAATGTAATTTTATAATCTTGGAATTGAGGTCCTCCATCAACTGGATCTTCTTTACATAATCCTGGTCCATCTAAATCAATTTTAGTAATTATACTTTTAGATGCTGCCAAATGGACTGCCGCACTAACACTTAGCTTGCTTTCCAGCATACATCCTATCATACATTCAACACCATATATCTCTGCAACAGAGCATATCTTTAATGCATTATGAATACCACCAGTTTTCATCAATTTAATATTTATTAAATCCGCTGCTCTATTTTGAATTATCTTTACTGCATCAAATGGAGAAAATACAGATTCATCGGCTAATATAGGTGTGTTCACATTTTGAGTAACATATTTTAATCCTTCTAAATCATTAGCAGAAACAGGTTGTTCAACAAGTTCTATATTAAATCCCTTATCTTCCATTTTTCTAAGAAGCATAACTGCTTCTTTTGGTTTCCATCCTTGATTTGCATCTAATCTCAAATCTACGTTATATCCAACAGCATCTCTTATGGCTTGTATCCTTTTTATATCCATTTGTGAATCAAGTCCGACCTTTATCTTTAATGTCTTATATCCTCTCCTTACAGCTTCAATACTATCTTGTGCCATTTCCTCCGGATCATTTACACTTATTGTCAAATCCGAAATTATTTCTTTCTTATATCCCCCTAAAAGCTTATATAGAGGTGATTTATGAAGTTGACCAAAAAGATCATATATAGCTATATCGACAGCAGCTTTGGCAGATGTATTCTTAATTAGAGACCTATCTATCCTGTTCATTATCTCTTCTATATTCTCAATTTCTAATCCTATTATTTGTGGTGCTATATAATCTTCTATAGCACATTTTATAGATCCTTTTGTATCACCTGTAATTACTGCTGTAGGTGCAGCCTCTCCGTATCCGATATGACCTGTATCAGTAATTATCTTAACTACAACATCTTCAATTTTATCAACTGTTCTAAGGGCTGTTTTAAAAGGCTTTTTAAGGGGTACTGATATTTGACCTACTTGTATCTCTTTTATTTTCATTTAAAAACCTCCTTTATAGCTTTTATAATGTAAATATCTCTAGAGGGATATCTAAATAAGGAGTGGGTTCTTCTACTCCATCGACGAAATGCCACCATTCATTCTCATATGTTCTAAATCCAACACTTGACATAACTTCATGGAGATAATTTACATTTTTTCGTGCTTCTTCCGTCATATTGTTTGAAGCAACCTTAGCGTTTTCTGTAAAATCATCGAAATCACTAGGCATTTCAAGCTCTTTTCCATTTCCATCTACTAAGGTTATATCTACTGCCATTCCATTATTGTGTCGTGGCCTAAATCCAGATGTAATTGGACTTTCAGGCGGTTTAGCCACATAAGGAGAATCTGGACAGGCTTCATAAAATTCTCTTTGCACATGCATCGGTCTATAAGCATCCCATACCTTAATGGTATATCCCCTTTCTTTGAATATCTTATTGGCTTTTACAAGCTTTTCCCCAGTTTCTATTCTTATGGCACATACTGGAACTGGATACATCACTTTCTTTAGAAAGTTATCTTTTGTAGCATATTTTAATTCAATAATAAAACTATTGTCTAAATCTTTTAATAAAACTAGCCCTTCAATTTGTTTTATATTATTTTGTGCTATATCTTTCTTTGTCATATTAACTCCTTCCATATGGCAAATTTATTCTATATTATATTTCTTTATTTTTTCATAGAAAGTAGTTTTACTTATTTTTAAGGCTTCCATGGCCCTTTTTTTATCTCCTCTATAAAATGATAATGTTCTCTCAATAATTGATTTCTCATATTCTTCTAGGTACTCTTTCAATGGAACTATATCAACGCTTTTATTCTCTTTTTTATTTAACTTTAAGGCTATATGTTTTGAAAGTATGTTATTTCCTTCAGCTAAATTGACAGCTCTTTCTAAAATATTTTCTAACTCCCTTACATTTCCAGGCCAATCATAGTTTAATATCAGATTAATAGCTTCAGAAGAAATTCTTTTAGATTTACAGCCTATCTCATTGCAGATTTTTGGAAGCACTAGTTCAATCAATGCATTCATGTCTTGCTTTCTTTCCCTCAATGGCGGTATCCAAATAGGGAATACATTTATTCTATAATATAGATCCTCCCTAAAACTTCCCTTTATCATTTCATCTTCTAGGTTTTTATTAGTAGCAGCAATGATACGTATATTTACCGTAATTTTTTCTGTACCACCAACTCTGTAGAAAGATTTTTCTTGAATAACTTGCAGTAATTTTACTTGTAAATTTGTAGATATGTCTCCGATTTCGTCTAAAAATATGGTTCCTCCATTCGCTATTTCAAAAAAACCTTTTTTTCCTTCAGATCGTGCACCTGTGAATGCTCCTTTTTCATATCCAAAAAGCTCAGATTCCAACAATGTTTCAGGTATTGCACCACAATTCACATGAATAAAAGGCTTGTCTTTAAGCTTGCTATTCTGATGAATAGCCTGTGCAAGAATTGTTTTTCCCGTTCCGCTTTCTCCTAATATCAATACATTCGAATTAGTCTTAGAAGCCTTTAGTGCCATTCTCTTTACGTATTCAATTTGCTCACTATCTCCCACAAAATTAGGAAATGCTTTGTTTAGAGCTTTCTCCTCTTTTAGTTGAGATTCAGCCTTTTCTAGTTGATTAATTGCATTATCTCTTTCCATTATAATCTTTTTTATTTCTGAAATATCTTCTACCTTTAATGCTGCTCCTATCCTCTGCTTTTTGTCCTCCACAGGTAAAAGTGTACACATAGTAGGATATCCGTTGATTTCTTCAAATTTATCTATATAACTAATATCTTCTCCTTTAGCTACATTAAAAAATTGTTGGATTATAGAATCTGATTTGTGTATTTCAAAAATATTTTTTCCGATTACATCTAATGTTTCAGTATTCTTTCCTTTTGCCCTGTATTCTCTTCCTTTTAATATGTCATTGATACTTTCTCCCCTGGCAGTATATCCATGGGATTGGTAGAATTTCATCTGTTTCGTGACTCCATCTAAAACCACCATATGTCCTATTGCATTGATGTAGTTCAAGGTGAATTCTTCATCTCTAACCTTAATAGATATTATCTTATTTACAAAATCTATTTCAACTTCTATATCTACTTCTAAATAACTTGTTTTTAATTTTAAAACATCTTCCTTATGACCATTTTTTAAGGTCTTAAATACTGGATTAGCCATTCCATCTTTGCCAAATACTCCAATGGCAATAATCGAATCTCCCATATCTATGTTATTATCCTTTACCCCCAAGGACTTTAATGAATCTGAATCCATTTTTCCATCATCCTGTCCTATGGAGTTATCTCCAATAATAACTATATCTCCAATATTAATTTTCCCTTTATCATGGTTAATTTGTCCATCATAACTTATTCCAAATATTTCCTTAGCCTTATTATTATAGATTTGTATTTTGCCCTCATTATCTATTACTATAAAACCTTCAGACATCATATCCGTAAACATTTTAACATAAGATTCTGAATTTAAAGACATTTGATCACCCTTTAGATATATATTGTTACTTAATTATATCATCATAGGCTGATTTCTTGTAGCATTGTTATATTTAAAATTATAATATAAACATTCTAGCTGTCATCAGTTCTTGAATATCCTTTGCTATATATTCCACTGTATGGTCGTCTATAAGTCTAGCTCCTGGATAATATCTTGCTTTATTAGCATCTTGATGCTCTGTAAATCTTATTTCCAACTTCAGCTCTTTTGGAGATTCTATTTTACATTCTTTAACATTTTTAATTCCTTCCTTTACTCCACTTTTTATAGATTCACATGCACAATTTGGATGCATGTTGAAGGTAGCACCACCTTCTCCACTTTTCACAGCCACAGTCTCTATATTTGGAACTAATTTTTTTGAGTTTTCACATAGTCTTTTATCTCCTGATAAAAATACTACTGGAACTCCATAATACGCAGATATCAATGAATTCATCGTAAATTCTGACGCTAATTCTCCATTGATTTTTACATATGTAGCCTTCTTAGAATTCATTGTATGAGCCAATGGGTTTCCGTTTTCTCCAGCAGCTGAATGATACCCGATAAAAATTGTAGCATCAAAACTTTCATTTATACCTGCCATCATTGATTCAGGCGAAGAAGTCCATCCTCTTATTACTCTTGCCTCTTTAGGAAGCTTAGATATGTCTATATTTCTTCCAGAGTCGTGAGCATCCTTTACCACTATTTCTTTTGCACCCATTTCTATTGCCGCTTCACATGCCGCTATAGTTTCTTTAGTCATCTGACCAACTGCCCATGCATATTCTCCATGACCTAATTCAGTTTCATTCCAATTAGTCACTCCAGTTATACCTTCAATATCTACGCTAATATAAATCTTCATCCTCCCACTCCTTTATTGTATATTTTCAATGCTAATCATATTTATAACCTTTAGACAGATTTTAATCTATCTATTAAGATACTTCTTTTTTCTGGTAATACATAAAAAATAATCTAAAATAAATTTAACAGATATAATATACATAGGTCATTTAATTATATATGAATATATGCAAACTATATGCCATTAGATAAATATGTTAATTTTCAACATTTTATAAACATCGGATTTACTTTAGGGCGAATTTCCCCCCCATTGCAAAACCCATTACCCCATAAGTTTAGATTCATTGTCTCTAGTAATATATGGTCTTTCTATTTAATATTACTTATTTAAAACATATCCAACAGTTCAAGCAAGGCCTTGGTTTGTAAAAGGACACCTATTCTAATACACTTTTCATCTGCCATAAAACATTCACTATGAATCGATGCTGTCCAGCCTTTATCCTTATTTCCACATCCCAAATTATAATATGCCCCTTTAGTGTCTTGTAAAAAGAAGGAAAAATCATCTGCACCCATACTTGGAAACTCTTTAAATTTCACTTTATCCTTGCTCAATATACTTTCTGCCGTTTGCCTCAAAACATCAACTACTTCATCATTATTTATAAGAGCTGGATAGCCCTCTTCAAATTCTACTATTGCTGCTGCTCCATATGCTTTTGCTGTATTCTCTGTTATTTCTCTAATCCTATTTTTTGCAAATACTCTTGTATCTGGATCAATTGTCCTAAGAGTACCTGACATAATGACTTCTCCAGGTATTATATTATTTTTTATACCGCCATTAATTTGGCCCAATGTTAAAACAACAGAATTTAAAGGCGATATGTTCCTGCTTACTAAGGATTGTAAGGCTGTAATTATATATCCAGCTGTTACTATAGGATCTACGGATTGATCAGGATAAGCTGCATGGCTTGATTTACCAGTTATTTTTATAGAGAATTCGTTAGTAGCTGCATTCACTTTCCCATATTTAAATTCAACTTCTCCTGCATCTAAATAAGGCATTACATGTAATGATAACATATACTCAACATCTGGATTCTTTAAATACCCTTCCTCAATCATCTTTTTTGCTCCGCCTATGGTCTCTTCTGCTGGTTGAAAAAATATTTTTACATTTCCACAGATTTCATCCTCTATTTCTTTCAATATCTTTGCCACTCCCAGATGTATGGCTGTATGAATATCATGTCCACAGGCATGCATAACTCCCTCATTCACTGATTTAAATGGAATATCAGTTAGTTCTGTTATTGGTAATGCATCAATGTCTGCTCTAGCACCTACAGTCTTACCATCTTTCTTTCCTCTTATTATTGCTACAACACCTGTTTCAGCAACTCCCTTTACATGCTCGATCCCCCACTCATTTAGATACTCGCAAATTCTATCACAGGTTCTATACTCCTGCTCACTTAACTCAGGGTGCATATGAAAGTCTCTTCTTATGTCTATTAATTGGGAAAAAATATCATCAACCCTTTTTTCTATATCCATATTACTCTCCTTATTATATATAATTAATTATATTTACTATTTTTTCATCCTTAATATAGACCCGTGGTACTCGCATACCAATTCTACTCATTATCTCATTTTTATTTGTACTTCCTAGTAAAGAAGCATTGTGGATATCAAGAGTATTATTTATTCCGTCACCATATATAATGGCCTCATCGCCTTCACATACTTCTTCTATATCAGTTAAATCAACCATACATTGATCCATGCAGATTATTCCAATTATTGGTGCTTTTTGATTACGAATTGTAACAAAGCCCTTGCCTGTTAAATTCCGAGGATATCCATCAGCATATCCAAAGGGAACAGTCCCAATAATACTATCCCTTTCTGCTTTCCATACATAACTGTAGCTTACACCTTCACCTTTAGAAACTTTTCTGACATTATATACTTTTGTTTTTAATGTTAGTGCTTGTTTTAAATCTAAAGTTCCATAGTGAAATCCCTTTATACCATATATAATTGCCCCAGGCCTTATCATATTCATCCTGAACTCTGGATAATCAACTGCTGATATACTATCTTCAATATGATTATATTTAAATTTTACACCTCTTTCTTGGAGGTTCTCTATGACCTTTAGGAGCTTTCTATATTGTTTCTCATCTTCTTCTTTATTTGCTAGGGCCAAATGAGAAAATATTCCTTCTACATTTAGGTTTGGCAATTTAGAAATTTTTTCGATTTCATCTATGTTTTCTTTTGAATCTCTAAATCCCAGTCTATTAAATCCTGTATCATATTTTATATGAACAACAGGTATTTTATTATATCTATTGCCATAATCATTTAAAATTTCAGCTTGCCTATATGAAAATATGGTTTGAGTTATATCATTTTTAACTACATGTTCCAAATATTTATCTGGAGTAAATCCCATAATAAATATCTTGTAATCTGAAAAATGTCGTCTAAGGTCTAATGCCTCCGTAAGAGTTGCTACAGCTAAATAATCCGCTCCATTTTCCATCAATTCTTGGGCCACTCCAACTGCACCATGACCATAGCCATTAGCTTTAACTACTGCCGCTATAGCTACTTCTTCTCCAACCATTTCCTTTATATTTTTCATATTATATATTATATTATCTAGATTAACCTCAAGAAAGGTATCACGTAGCAGAAGTTCCATAGTTTATTCCTCCAAATATATTCAATATATAATAACAATTATATATCATTTCTCAATATGTCATCATAGTTTTCTCTTTTAACTATTAACCTGTCTTTTCCTTCACTTAACATGACTACAGCAGGTCTTGGGATTCTATTATAGTTACTCGACATAGAATAATTATATGCTCCTGTTGATAGAACTGCTAGCATATCTCCTGTTTCTACTTTAGGTACTTTCAAATCCCAAATCAAAATATCCCCAGATTCACAACACTTTCCTGCTACAGTCACTACATCTGTTAATTCCTCTCCCGCCTTATTTATGACGATAGCCTCGTATTTAGCTTCATACAAGCTGGGTCTTGGATTATCGGGCATACCACCATCAATTGAAACATAAGTCCGTATTCCCGGAATTTCCTTAATAGCTCCTACTGTATAGATTGTAATCCCTGCTTCTCCTACTACCCATCTACCTGGTTCTATTATTACTAAAGGTCTTTCTAGCTCATATTCTTTACATCTATCTTCAATCTCTTCTATTATAGAATCTGTAAAATAGGCTAAAGGTTTTCTTTCCTCACCTTCAGAATAATGAATACCATATCCTCCCCCAGTGTTTAACTCCTTGACGATAAATCCATATTCATCTTTTACTTTTTTCATTAACTGCATCATTATCTGAATAGCTTTAATATGATTTCCATTATCTGAAATCTGTGACCCAATATGAAAATGGAATCCAAGCAATTCAGTGAATTCCAATTTCAAAACCTTTTCCATTGCTGCCTTTATGGTTTTTTCATCTAGAGGTATTCCAAATTTAGAATCCACTTGCCCAGTTTGAATATACTTATGGGTATGGCTGTCGATACCCGGACTTATTCTAAATAGTATATGAACCTTTTTATTATATTTCTTTGCTATCTCTTCAATAATATCCATTTCTTCTAAGTGATCTACAACTATTCTTCCTACATTATTTTCTATTGCCAATTCTAGTTCATCTATAGTTTTATTATTTCCATGGAATATTATTTTTTCCATAGGAAACTCAACTTGAATTGCAGTGTAAAGCTCACCACCAGACACTACATCCATTCCTATAGCTGATTTTTTAATAATCCTGGCCATTTCCTTAGTTAGAAATGCTTTACTAGCATATACCGCCATTGTCTTGGGATGCTTATCCAGAAAATCTTCTCTAATCTCCCTCAGTCTATCTTTAATATAATCCTCAGACATTACATAAAGAGGTGTTTTATATTTTTCAGCTAATTTAACTGTATCACATCCAGCAAATATATAATTATTCATTTAATAACAACTCCTCCGCAAAATAGTTTCCAATATTAATTACAAGCAAAAAATATGCCAAGTAAATAAATAGCCTATTGCTAATATTTAACCTGGCATATTTGAAATTTTAGTAATATTTCTTCCTATTTCTCGTTTTTTTTCCGTCTTTTCGGAACTGTTCTTCGGAAAACTTCTTATTATTCTTTTCTATAGTTTTTCCGCAAAATTCTTTCCAAATTCTATACACCTTGATATAGCTCCTGCATCTGGATTCCAAAGTTCTTTTATTCCTTCTTGCACTATCTCAAGTTTTGCATCCTTTAGCTTCTGCTCTATTACGGCTACGGACTCACCAGACCAACCATAGGAACCAAAAGCTGCTGACTTTTTATTCTTAAATCCTATTCCTTTTATCATCTCAAGAATCCCTGCTGTTGCATGCATTATACTCTTATTAACTGTAGAAGAACCAAATAATATTGCTTTAGATTTAAATAATTCAGTTATTACATCATTTTTATCTGAATTTGCTGCATTATATAGTTTTACAGTTACATCTTTATTCACTGATTTTATACCCTCTGAAATTGACTCTGCCATTCTTTTTGTGCCATTCCACATAGTATCATATACTATTGTAATTTGATTTTCTTGATATGCATCTGCCCACTCTAAATATTTTTCAACTATTTGTGCCGGATTATCTCTCCAGATAATTCCATGAGATGTAGCTATCATATTAAGTGGCAGGTTAAACCCTAAAACCTCTTTAATTTTATTAGTGACTAATACACTAAATGGGGTTAATATATTTGCGTAGTATTTAACAGCCTCTTGATATAATTCTCCCTGATCTACTAAATCATTATACATTAAATCCGATGCATAATGTTGTCCAAAGGCATCATTACTAAATAATATATTTTCTCCACTCATATAAGTCATCATACTATCTGGCCAATGAAGCATTCTTGCTTCTACGAATGTTAGAGTTGATTCTCCTATATCTAATGTATCTCCTGTCTTTACTTCTACAAAGTTCCAATCTTCATGGAAATGGCCTTTTAATATTTTTGCCCCGTTTGATGTACAATAGATTGGAGTATTTGGTATCTCCTTCATTAACAATGGTAAAGCTCCGCTATGGTCTATCTCTGAATGTTGCGCTATTATATAGTCTATTTCATTTAGGTCTATTTCCTTCTTTAATTTCTCAACATACTCTTCAGCAAATGGTTCCCAAACTGTATCAATAAGTACTGTCTTCTTGTCTCTAATTAAGTATGAATTATAGGAAGACCCCCTATGTGTCGAGTATTCATCTCCATGGAAAGTTCTTAATTCCCAATCTATCTTCCCTACCCATGTTACCTTATCAGTCATCTTAAAGCTCATTGCACTACCCCCTTATAATTAATTATTTAATCCCATAATATATGTACCCATTTTATTGTAAAATATTATTATTTTGTTATTTATTATGAAATTAAGGGTAAAATCATAAAGAAAATATTTTGTGAGGTGAATATCTTGGAATCCATAAGAATAATGGTTGAAGAACATACCAATATTAGGAAAATGCTTAAAGTAATCAGGAAAATTTCCTATAGAGTTATGACTAACTCTGAATACGATATAGATGATTTACCAAGAATAATTGATTTTGTAAGAACCTATGCAGATAAACATCATCATGGGAAAGAAGAGGATATACTATTTCAGACAATGAATAAGGAAATTGAAAAATTAGCAAAATCAGGTGCTATTACTGGAATGTATATAGAGCATGATATGGGAAGACTTTACATGGCCAATCTTGAAAAGTCATTGGAAGAATTTAAGAATGGCAATGATGAAGCAAGACTTGATATTATAGCAAATGCCATTTCCTATACAGATTTATTGGATAGACATATAGAGAAAGAAAATACCGCCATGTATAAATTTGCTGAAAATATGTTAAATGATAGCAGTAAAGCTTTTATTGAGGATGAATGTAGAAAAGTAGAAAACTCCGCAACTGAGGCACGAATTCAAGAAAAATATATTACTTTAATAGAAGAATTGGAAAGTAAATATAAATAGAATAAACATAAAAAAATGACATAGGTAATACAATGCAATTACCTAGGTCATTTTTTTAATCAAACTATCTTTTACTTAACAAATTAGTTGACAAATGGTAAATTATAGTGTACTATTCAATTAATACACTAGTACAAATAAATTATAATACAAAAGGGGGATATCTGTGAAAGGATTTAGTGTAAAACAAAAACCAATTGCTTTAATTTTGCTAGCAGTTTTATTATCAACATTTTTATTCTCTAACATGTCTTATGCTGAAACAAAAAATTTAAGAGTTGGAGAAACTTATTTTGGATTCAAACTAATTGAACAAAAGCATCTAAAAGAATTAGATTCCGTTGGTAGGATTTTTCAACATGAAAAAAGTGGTGCTAGGTTACTTCAAATAGAAAATGATGATGAAAACAAAGCGTTTTCTATTTCTTTCAGAACACCAGTTGAAAACAACAAGGGAATTCCCCATATTTTAGAGCATGTGCTCTTAAATGGAGGCTCAGAAAAATTTCCCGTAAGAAATCTATTTTTCGAGATTGTAAAGGGAACTTTGACCAAGAATCTAAATGGACTTACCTACCCAGACAGGACTACTTATCCATTTTCTAGTATGAACGATAAAGAATTCAATGACTTACTGGATGTTTATCTCAGTGTAGTTTTTAAACCTGCCTTTTATAAGGATGAAAAGTTCTTTAAAGTTGACGGGTGGCATTATAGCATTGAGGATAAAAATGCACCTCTTCAATATAATGGTGTTGTATATAACGAAATGAAAGGAGCTTTGTCATCTCCTGATTCACAGCTACATTATTCAATAATGCAAAACTTATATCCAGACACTAATTATACTTACTTATCTGGAGGAAATCCTCCCGATATACCAAGCTTAACTTTTCAAGAAGTAAAAGATTTTTATGATAAATATTATCATCCTTCAAATAGTTATATTTATCTCTATGGAAAAATCGATATATTGGAGAAACTTAAATTTATAAATGATAATTATTTAAAGGATTTCGATAAAGAGGAAATAGATTCTAAACCTATTGTTCAAAAACCCTTTGACAAGAGAAAAGATATAATAGTTGAGTATCCTATTTCAACGGAGGACTCTGAAGAAGGAAAATCATCTGTTGCTCTAAGCTTTTCTATTAAAGATGATTCTAGAATCGATACGATGACTTCCTTCAATGTACTAACTTACATGCTATTCAAAAACCAAGCTTCTCCAGTGGTGCAAGAACTAAATAAAGCTGGTTTTTACAATATTAGTGCCCAAATGTCTCCTAACTTCTTGCAACCTTATGTAACAATAACTGCACAAAATATCAATCCTGATATGAAGGATAGTTTTGTAAATATTGTGTTTTCTTCCTTAAAGGATGTAGCAGAAAAAGGTATAAATAAAGATCTTATTAAATCAACACTAAACGTAGTAGAGCTAGATTTAAGACAGCAATACTCAAGAGATATTAATACAGGGCTCATGTATGGTGACTTAGCAATGTTTAGCTGGCTATATGACGAAGACCCATTTGAAGGCCTAAATATGGCAGATAGCTTCAGAAAATTAAAGATTGCATTAGATAAGCCTTATTTTGAGGAACTAATCAAAAAACATATTCTAAATAATAAACATAGTTCTTTAATACTTCTTCAGCCAAAGAAAGGCTTAATGGAAGAAAAAGATGCTGCTGCAACACAAAAACTCAGAGAATATAAGGCATCTCTTTCGGATAAGGAAATAGAAGATATTATAAGAGAATATAAAGAACTTCAAGAATGGAATAACACTCCTAATTCTAAAGAAGCCTTAGATACCATGCCTGCATTATCTTTAAAAGACTTAAAACCTACTATAGAGGAAATCCCTACTATAGAAAGTAAAGATGAAGATATTATTATTTTGCATCATCCATTATTCACCAATGGTATTGGAAGCATAAATTTATATTTTGATGCTTCTTATGTGAAACAAGAACAAATTCCTTATATAAATCTCTTATCAGAGATATTAGGGAAAATGAGTACCGAAAATTATAATTATACTGAACTGCCAGTGCAGGAAGCTATGTATACAGGAGGTATCAACTATTATCCTAGTGTACTAACTAAAAAAGGAAATAACACAGATTATGATCCTAAATTAGTCGTGTCATCTATTGCCACTGATGAAAACATAGGTCAAATGTTTAACTTGATTTCAGAAGAAATAGAAAAGACTAAATTCGACGATAAAGAAAGGCTAAAACAGCTTATTTCAATGTCAAAGTTTACTATTGAAAATCAATTGAATAGCATGCCTTTGAATACGGCCGCAATAAGAAATCTCTCTTATTTCTCACCTGTTTTCAAATATAACGATATTTTAAATGGCTTTGATTATTATGATTTTATATCAGAACTTAATTTGAATTATGATTCTAAGTATGAAGAAATAGTCGCAAATCTTGAAGAAGTTAAAAATACTATTTTTAATAGAAATAATTTAGTAATAAGTATCACTGGAGAAAATACAGAATATAAGGCTTTTAAGGAAAATCTTCCTACATTACTTGAAATCTTGGAAGATAAAGATTATCCTTCACAAAAATATGAATTTAAGATTGGAGATACTAACGAAGCCTTTACATCTCCAATAGATATTTTATATAACTTCGCAGCTTTTGACTTTACAAAGGGCGGATATAAATATAGCGGTAGCATGAAGGTTTTAAACAATGTTATATCTGACTATTTATTTAATGAAATTCGTGTCAAAGGCGGAGCATATGGTGCTATGTTTAATATAGTCAACGAATCTAATATTATCTTTATGAGTTATAGAGATCCAAAATTAAAGGAAACTTATAATGCCTATAACAGCACCGTAAGCTTTCTCAGAAACTTTGATTTAGATGAGAAAGCATTTGAGAAATTTATTATTTCTTCTTTGGCAGAATACTATGTTCCAGTATCTAGCATACAAAAAGGAAATGAGGCCGATTATTATTATCTTATGGGAATTAAGACTGAGGATTTAAATAGAGAGCTTAAAGAAATATTAAACACGAAGCCTCAGGATATGAAAAAATTTGCTGAAATGATTGAAAAGGGGTTAAAAGATAATAATATTGTAACAGTTGGAAATGAGAAAGTAATAAAAGATAATAAAGGTTTCTTTAATAGTATAAAAAATTTAATAAAATAAATATCCAAATAGAGTAACCTCTAATTTAAATTAGAGGTTACTCTATCTTTTCTAAAGCTTCTATATCCAGTAAAATTATTCTTCTATGACCAATTAATTTTATAATTTCCATATCCTGAAAAACTGTTAGCTTTCTACTTAAAGTCTCTTGACTCATTCCTAAATGAGATGCAAAGTCTCTTTTACTCATCTTTAAAGATACTTCCCCTTTTTCATTTGACATATTAATTAGGGTAAGAGCCAGCCTTCTTTCTACTCCATGAAGGCTTATATTTTCTATCAAATGTTCTGCTTTTTCTAATCTTTGACTTAGCTCCTCCATTACTTTAAATGCTATGGCAGGATATTTTTTCATTAACTCTTTTAATTTTTTCCCATCTATCATACATGCAACTGTCTGTGACAGTGCTTCTCCGTTATCAGTTAATGGCAAGGGACTAAAGATAGATAGTTCTCCCATAAAATCTCCAGGTCCCAATACTCTAATTACCTGTTCTTTGCCCGAATCTGTAAATCTAGTTATTTTTACTTTTCCAGAATGTATTACGTAAAGTTTATCTCCTTTATCCCCAGCCGTATATATCATTTCACCTTTTTCAAAGTTTTTTTCTCTTGTTATCCTAGCTACTTCCATCATTTCTTCATAAGTTAGATTGCTAAAGATTGGAACTATCTCTATACAATTTTTCCCTTCTCTTTTAAAGCAGTTACAATCCATTTAAACATCTCCTTAAATCTCTAACATTTTCTTCGATTTGCCCCTATCTCCATATCCTAAAAGTCTAACTGCATTAATTACAACTAGCAAGACAGACAATTCATGGACTAACATTCCAAAGGATAAATTAACCGTTTTAATCAATACTCCTGCTAATAATAATGCTGCTACAGCTATAGCAAAGTAAATATTCTGTCTCATATTATTTACTGTAGCACGGCTTAATCCTATGGCATGGGATAGTTTTTTTATTTCGTCAGACATCAACACTACATCTGCTGTTTCCATGGCCACATCTGTTCCTGCACCACCTATGGCAATTCCTAAATCAGCTGAAGCCAATGCTGGCGCATCATTTACTCCATCCCCTACCATGGCTGCTACGCCATATTTTTCTTGCAATTCTTTTAATACCCTAACCTTATCTTCTGGTAAAAGTTCTGCATAAAAATCGTCTAAGCCTATTTCTTCGGCAATTGCTTTAGCAGCTCTTCTATTATCTCCAGTAAGCATTACTATTTTTTCTACACCCAATTTCTTTAGATTAGATACTAATTTCTTAGCATCTTCCCTTACAACATCAGCAATGGATATAATCCCTAATATTTGCATCGTATCTCCAACTATTACAGCAGTCTGTCCTTTTTGTTCTTCAGATTGTAGATATTTTTCTACATTCTCTCCAATACTTACCTTATTCTCTAAGAATAATTTTCTATTTCCTATTAAAATTGTTCTACCTTCTATCTTAACTTTAAGACCTTGACCAGTTATTATCTCTGACTCCTCTGGCATTTCATCAATTTTTCCTAGATCATTTTCTGCCCGAGCCAGTATTGCACGAGCTAGAGGATGTTCTGAATATCCTTCTCCTATTGCAGTTATTCTTAGTAACTCTCTTTCTTCTATATCATAGGATTTTATATGGGTTACCATTGGTTTCCCAACAGTCAATGTTCCCGTCTTGTCAAAGGCTAAAACTTTTATCTTCCCTAAGTTTTCCATTATCTCTCCTCCTTTGACTAACACACCATGCTTTGCCCCATTTCCTATACCTGCTACAATAGATACAGGGGTTGATATAACCAAAGCTCCCGGACAGGCTATAACTAATAATGTAAGAGCTAATACCAAATCCTGAGTCACTAGATATAATCCTATTGCTAATACTATTATAGCAGGAGTATAATATCTTGAAAACTTCTCAAGAAATTTTTGAGTTTTTGCTTTCTTATCTTGAGCTTCTTCTACCATTTGAAGTATCCTTGCAAACGTAGTATCCTCTCCTACTCTCGTTGCCTCAATTACTAGATATCCAGACTCAATTATTGTTCCTGAGAAGACACTATCATCTATATTTCTATTAACAGGGATTGACTCTCCTGTAATAGCTGACTGATTTACATATGCTGAGCCTTCTACAACATTGCCATCTACAGAAATCTTTTCTCCTGGTTTTACTACTACCTGATCTCCCTTAACTACTTCATCAGGAGAGATTATTATTTCAACTCCATCTCTCATTACTCTAGCCGTATCTGGAGCTAAATCCAGCAAAGCTTTAATTGAAGACCTAGTTTTTTCTATAGTTCTAGATTCTAGGTAATCGCCTAGCATAAATAGAAATGTTACAGCTGCTGCTTCCCAGTATTCCCCTATAAACATTGCACCTATGACTGCTATGGATACTAGAGCATCTATTCCTATTATCCAGTATCTTGCAGCAGATATTGCATTTCTGAGTATTGGAGTACCTGCAATTATGGCTGCGAGAATCATGACCACAGATGTTATTATTTGCTCTCCTATTGTATTCTTTAATATAAAAGCTATTGCTACTAATATCCCTGATATCCAAACTCTTTGGGCCTTGGTTAATTTCATTATACTCTCCCCTCTTAAACTTTACTTATTATTTTTCACTTAAAACGTCAAATCCTAATTTTTCAATTTTTGCTACTATATCTTCTGAGCTTAATATTGATTCATCGAAAGTTGCTTTAACTCTAGATGTATTAAATAAAACTTCTCCTGTAGAAATACCTGTTGTCTTCTTTAACATTCCTTCAATTTTAGCCACGCAGTTTGGGCAAGTCAATGTTTCTAATTGATAAGTTTTTGTTATCATATATATTACCTCCTGTTTTTATTGTTTGTAGCTTTATTATAAGCTAGAATAGAATAATTTACTTTGACCTAGGTCAAAATTTCGTAATTATTTTGGAGAGTTTCTTTAATAATTACCCTATTTTTATATTATTAATTAGATCAGATAGATTTATTATATTTTATCATTGTAATCAATTCGTAATTCTATGTTCCTTGTAAAGAATATAAAATTATGTTACCCTATACTATAAAGGATGGTGATGATATGAAAAATTTAATTAGAAAAATCTCTTTAATGTTAGTAGCATTAATGGTACTAGTCATTTCCTTTGGTTGTACTCCTAAGAGCAATCCTGCAGCAGAAGAAAAGATATCTACAAATCTAGGTTTCTTAAGTGAAATAAATACAGAGAATGGAAAAAATTACATTACTATTTCTACAAATGAAACAACTCTAAAATTAGAGGTAACAGATAAAAGCCTTGTAGATAATCTGGCTGTAAATGAATATTATATGGTAGCCTTTAATCAGGACAATATAGTGAAATCAATAGAACCAAATTCATTTATAAAAGATTTAGTTGAAAAATATGGAAAACCAAATGGAGAATCTGGAGATCTAATTATTAAGGCTACAGACAAAGTTGATTATAATGACTTAACTTTGCTTGATTCCGTGAATATAGACTTTAATAAAGATGGAACAGAAGAAACTATAGAGTTGTACACAGTTGCTCAAAGATACAATGGTGAGATTGCTTGGGATGATGGTCAAAATTGGGTACTAGTTGCAAGAGATGCTGATAACGATTATATTCTCTTTAATGATTATGTTCAATTAGGCGGCATAAGTTTTTATGCATATTTTGAAGGTGAAGATTTTGTAGTAACTACAGTTCAATCAGGTACGGCAAATTTAAAACTTACAGAATATAGATTTGATAAAGAATCCAATAGTTTTATTAGTAAAGTAAACTTTACTACTCATGGTGATGTAAATATGTTCCACCAAGCACCTTTAGGATACAAATAATAAAAGCCCTTATACAGGGCTTTTTTCATTTATCATCTCATCTATCTTTTCCTTTGATACTGGCTTACTAAAATGGTAACCCTGAGCTATATCACATTTCATTTCCTTTAATATCTCTAACTGTTCCATATTTTCTACCCCTTCAGCAGTTACCTTTAAACCCAATTGTTTTGCTAAAACAATTATCGTATTTGAAATCATCTTATTTTTATCATTTTTCTCAATATCCCATATAAAAGATCTATCTATTTTAAGCTCAGATACACTCATTTCATTTAAATAATTTAAACTGGAATATCCTGTCCCAAAATCATCTATAGCTACTGCTATCCCAAGGTTTTCTAACATATTTAAAATATTTAATGTATAATCTATGTCTGATATAGCCGTGGTCTCTGTAATCTCCAAGGTAAGATTCCTTGGATTAAGTTTTGACTCATTTAAGGCATTTATTACTTCATTTATAAATCTTCTATCTTGGAACTGCCTAGCTGAAATATTCACAGACATAATAATATCATGTCCTAAATCAATCCATTTTTTTGCTTGAACTGCAGCCTCCTTTAATATCCATTCTCCCATTTGGATTATCAATCCTGTTTCTTCAGCTAAAAAAATAAACTTATCCGGGTATAGGAGTCCTTGTTCTGGATGATTCCATCTTACCAAAGCCTCTACCCCTCTGATTTTTCCTGTTAATATATCTATTTGAGGTTGGTAATGTAATACCAACTGATTATTTTCTACAGCTTGTCTCAATTGATTTAAAAGCATCATCTTCTCAAGACCTTTAGACTGTATCTCTTTTCCATAAAGATAGTAAGCATTTCCTCCAAAATCCTTCGCTTTATACAATGCAAGATCAGCATTTTTAATTATGGACTGAGAATCCAGTCCTCCTTCTGGATATAATGCTATACCAATACTAGTAGTTAAATATAATTCATAATCCTTAACATAATATGGTTTTTTAAAATCTTCTATGATAATCCTTGCTAATTCCATTGCATCATCACTATGCTGAATACCTTTAAGTAGTATATAGTACTCATCCCCTCCAATTCTCGCTACGATATCTTCTTCTTTTACTAACTTCTTAAGTCTCATACCTAAAATCTTTAATACATAATCTCCTACATAGTGACCTAATGTATCATTTATATGTTTAAATCTGTCTAAATCTAAAAGTAACACTGCAAATAAATCATCGTTTTTCTCTAAATTTTCAAATATACTATTTAATTCTTCTATAAAATAAACTCTATTGGGAAGTGACGTGACTGGATCATAATACGCTAAATTATATATCTCTTTTTGATGTTTTATTAAACCTTCATTGGCTACTTCAAGTTCATTAGTTCTCTTTAATACTTCTTTTTGAAGTCTTTTATTATAGAAGTACAAAAATAAGAAAATTAAAGATATTATCGTCACTACAGATATAATTTGTTTTCTATAGGCATTATATGTCATCTTAATGTAGGACATATCTTCCCCGAACCATTTTTTATAAATATTATCATAAACCTTATTTCTTTTAATAGTTTCTAAGCCCCTCTCCAATGTTTGGAAAAGCTCTTCGTTATCTTTTCTAACAGCTGGTCCATACTTTGCAGTAGAGATAGGTTCTCCTACAACTTTAACTAATTCTGTCATTTTATTTCTCTGCAGATGATATAGTCCAACTATTTTATTTCCTAAAGCTGCATCTACTTCTTTATTTCCTACTGCAATCAAGGCTTCCTCTTGACCATTTTTAGGATAACCAATTACTCGAGGTATTTCTAAAATTAGAGATTCGTTATAATCATTTTTTTGATAAGCTACCTTTAGTCCTTCTAGGTCTTCTAATTCGTTTATATGTACAGTGTCCTTCGCTGCAAAAATCACTTGCTCATTGACAACTGTAGGTAGAGTGAATTTATATTTTTCTAGCCTTTCCTCATTTTGGGACATACCTATAATGCCCTCGACTTCATTTCTGTCCAAAGCTAGTATTGCGTCATTCCATTCCATTGGTATAATCTCGATTTGTAAATCCATCTCATTGGCAATTGCATTTATTATATCAACATTATATCCTTTATAGTTACCGTTTTCATCAATGTATTCATAAGGCGGATGATTATGATCTCCTGCAAATCTAATAGTTTTTGAACTATTGTCAGAATAAACATTTTTACTATCTATAAATAGGCTTTGGATGGAAATCAAAGTTAGTACTATTAATAATACTATTATATTTTTCTTCGTCTTGGATCTCATAATCATCCCCCTTTTAATCATATTTCCCCATTAATCTCCCTATATAATTCCCTTTATCTCTTTAGCAAATTTAATAAATTTATCTATATCTTCCTTATTAGTATCGAAGGATGTAACTAGTCTAACTAAATTTGTTTCTTCATCTATTACATAAAAATCAAATTTTTCTTGCAGAGATTTAATTAAGTCCCTTTCCATATATGCAAATATCATATTAGTCTCTGGTTCAGATTTTAAGGTGATTCCTGAGATTCCAGATAAGCTGCTTGCAAAGTATTTACCCATATTATTTGCATTTAATGCATTTTCTCTCCATAAGTCGTCACTTAAATATGCGACAAATTGTGCAGATACAAACCTCATTTTAGACAATAATTGCATTCCTTGCTTTCTATAAAATTTAAAAGCTTTACTTAGATCTTTATTTAATGAAACTATAGCCTCTCCTATCATCATGCCATTTTTTGTTCCACCAAAGGATAGAAGATCCACTCCTGTATCTGTTATCATCTCTTTAAAAGTGGTATTGAGTGCCACTACTGCATTAGCTATCCTTGCGCCATCTATATGTAATAGCATATTATTTTCATGAGCAAATTCAGCTAATTTTTTAATTTCTTCTACTGAATATAGTGTTCCAGTCTCAGTAGTTTGAGATATGGAAATTATCATAGGCTGGGATTGATGTTCGTCTCCTAAAGAATGAAGAAAACTCTTTACCCCTTCCCTACATATCTTTCCGTTTTCAGTTGGTATCTGTAATATTTTTGCTCCACTAAATTTTTCTAATGCTCCACATTCATCTACATTTATATGAGCTGTATTTGCACATACTACTGCCTCATATGGCATCAATAATCCACTAAGCCCAATAACATTTGCAGCTGTACCTGTAGTTACAAAATATACATCTACATCAGCTCCTAATTGTTCTTTTATTTTGTTTATGGCTTCTTTAGTTGTATTATCGTTACCATAAGAATAATCATGACCGCTGTTAACATTTAACATAGCTTCCATTACCTTGGGATGAACTCCAGAGTTATTGTCACTCATAAACATTTTCATATTTTATCCTCCTTAAATCAAACTTATCTATCTGTCAATGCTACGAAATTACCAATTATAGACATTATTATACTATATGCGACAGTTAAACTAAATAGGTACATTGGCATATTATAGGAGATATTATTATAATACATTTTATGATATAATATACTGTATTGACGGAGGTGATACGTTGAAATCTTATTTACTCGTTATTATTATAGGGTATTTATTCGGCTGTCTACAGTGGTCCTATATACTTAGTAAAACTTTTTTAAATGTGGATATCAGGACACTTGGTGCTGGAAATGCTGGTGCATCAAATACTGTAATATCCCTAGGATGGAAATGGGGTGTCCTAGTTGCCGTCTTAGATATATTAAAAGCAATTATTTCTATTTTAGTTATCAGATATTTATTTAAAATTTCTCATCTAAGTGAAAGTGTTTTTCTTCTGTATTTAAATGGTCTTTTTGTAATCCTTGGTCATGATTTCCCATTCTTTATGGGTTTTAGAGGTGGAAAGGGTGCTGCATCTCTTTTAGGTATGTTAATAGGTGTAGATTATAGATTTGGCTTATTGGGCTTCCTCATAATTTTGCTTATAACTGTTTTTACTGACTATATAGCCTTAGGTACTATAGCCATGAACTTATTTCTATTATTAGCAACTATTTATTTTAATCTTGGACTTGGTCCAATAATCATATCTGCCCTTCTTGTGATTATAGCTATTTATCTTCATATACCAAATATTAAACGTATAAGAGATAAAGAAGAAAAAGGGCTGAGGGGAACCTTAAAGAAAAAAATCAAAAATATATAGGGAACGGTTATTCAACCGTTCCGCCCCTAAAAAAATTTATTCATGCCTTTTAAATCGCCCCTTTTAGCATAAACAAATTTTATTCTTTCCATTCCTTTTTAATAACTCTTCAATTTTATATGCTTCAACTGGTTTACTAAACAAGTACCCCTGTACAAATGTGCATCTATTTGCATTTAAAAACTTTAATTCTTCTTCTCTTTCTACCCCTTCAGCAGTTAAAGTAATATTCAGGCTTTCAGCTAGAGATATGATTCCCTTTACAATTTTAGATTTATTAATATTTCCATCTACTCCATCGATAAACATTCTATCAATTTTAATATTATTAATATTCAACTCACATAGTTGTCCTAGGGAAGAATATCCAGTACCAAAGTCATCTATGGCTATTTTTATTCCTAATTTCCTTAACTCCTTTATTGTATCCTGAATCAATTCATAGTTTTGGGTAAAAAAAGTCTCAGTTATTTCCAACTGAAGATATTGAGGTTTCAGCATAGATTTCTCCAATATCTTTTTTATCCTTTTAGTAAAATCAGGTTTTTCTAATTGCAAAACAGATACATTTACAGATATGTATATAGGATCATATCCTAATTCTTGCCATTCTTTATTCTGACTACATGCTTTTAGCAATACCCACTCTCCTATAGGATGTATCATACCTATCTTTTCTGCTATTGATATAAATCTAGCAGGTGGAATTATACCTTTTTCTCCATGATTCCATCTGATTAAAGCTTCTGCTCCAACTAATCTATTCGTATCAATACTATATATTGGTTGATAATCTAAATACAATTCTTCTTTTAATCCTAATTTTAATAAATCATTTTTCATCCAAAAATATTCTTGAATTTCTTTATCCAAAGATTTTTCAAATCTAGTGGTATTATTATTGTTTTGTATCTTGCATTTATTCATAGCAATATCTGCTTTCCTAATTAAAGTAGTAGAATCCATTCCGTCATCAGGATATACTGCTATTCCAATACAAGTTGTTATTTGAAATTCACCATTACCTACAGAAAAATAATCTTCAAGGTTTTTTATAATATTATTAGATAATCTCTCGACTTCATACAAGGTATCTATTCTAGGCATTAAAATAGCAAATTCATCTTCGCTAAATCTTGCAACAGTATCTTCTATTCCTACGCTAGCTCTTAATCTTAGTGCAAATTCTTTCAATACCTGTTCCCCAGCAAAATGCCCTAAAGCATTCTTTATCTCTTTAAACTCATTAACCTTTAATATAAGTATTACTAACTTTTCCTTAGTATTTTCATTAGAATTATTCTTAAATACTTCATAATCTAAATTATCCAAGAAAAACTTCATATTAAATAGTCCAGTTAAACTGTCATTATAAGTAAGCATCTTTATCTTATTTTCTTTTTCTTTAGTCTCTGATATATCAGAATAGATGAAATAAGCTCCAATAAAATTTCCATTCACTACTATAGGACATATGAGCAACAGTAAATCTAGGGTACTATCATCTCTCCTTTTTATTCTAACTTCTCTCCGTATACATTTACCCTCTATTATTGATTCTCTGAAATCACAAAAAGGATCATATATGGTTTGTTCACATAATATTTTTGTAATATCTTTATTTACTATTTCTAATAAATCATATTGAAAAGCCCTCTTAAATTTATCATTAATATTCAATATTCTAAATTCAGCATTAACCATTGCAATAGCTTCAGGAGAATTATTAAAGAGATTATCAAAATAGATTTGATTGATCATATAGTCTTTTTCTAACTTACTCTTTTCTTTAATATCATGAATAACTGAGAATAATAAATTCTTATCTCCAGCTTCTATAAAACTACTAAATACTTCTACATCTCTTATTTCACCGTTAAATAATTTATGTCTAAATCTAAAAAACTTTCTATTTTCTAGTTCTGCCTTCTCTATTTCTTTAGATATCTCTTTTTGAGTTAAGATATTTATATCTGAAATATTCATAGAAAGTAATTCTTTTTTTGAGTATAAATAATAATCACATGCTGCTAAATTAGCATCATCAATATTTCCTGTTTCAGCATCTATAATTATCATGGGTGTGAGACTATTATTAAAGGCTTCTTTATATTTACAATTGTGTTCTACAAATTGTTCCTTCAAAATTTCTCACCTCTGCTTTTTACATACTACAAATTGCTTAAATTATCTCTTTAAATTTACCATTAATCAATCTAATATTATATATCTAAAACCGAATAGTCAGCTAATATATCACTTAGATAGATACTGAATTTTCCTAATACCCTACTTCTAAGCTTTATTTGAAAATTAAATATTTAAACTCAGGATTAATAATTATATATTAGCATAAAATATTATCATTGACAACAAATGTTGACATTTTATTGCATTTAGACCCTTTTTGAAGACAGCCTATAGATTTGATTGTTTTTATGCTAGGATATTTATGAGGTGATGCCATGACTTTTGGAGAGCGTTTAAAACTGCTTAGAGAAGAGAATTCTTTAACTCAAAGTGAGTTAGCTAAAAAATTAAATATTAGTAGACAATCTGTTAGTAATTATGAAAATGGTTCGCGTTTTCCTAATGATGTGCAACTCCTTGTGAAGATTTCTGCACTTTTTTGTGTCTCACTAGACTACCTTATAGGTTTATCTAATATTAGACTTTCTCTCCCAAACCAAGATATGGAAAAGAATCCTCAATTTATGGAAAATAATGAAAGCCCTTATTCTACTAAAAGAAATGTACTAGAAGAACTTTTTTTAGAAATTGATAATATGCCTCTGGAAGATATTAAAAAGGTTATTAAATTTATAAAAGTAATCAATGGGAAATTATAACTTATAAATTTAAATAAATAATTATTTTCCCCATACTCCTCTAGGAAAGTTAGTATAAAAACATTTTTGTAGCTTTAATTCTATTTTGATTTGATTGGAAAAGAGTACTTATTTTTCCTAATTGAAGAATATTTTATTCTAATTCAAAAAAAGCTTAAAAAATCTAAAGACTCTGATTCTATGTCTCTTTAGTATAGACATTTTTTCAGTCCTATGATTCTTCTAAGCTTTTTCCATTCTAATAATATCTCATATATTTAATTTTGTTCTATAATTTATTCTCTATTAATACTATTTCCTCTTAGGATTCGCTATTTCAGCTTTAACCTTTGTTCCTTTTATTCTTACTCCATTTAATATTTCTAAGACATCCTCCGTATAATCTCCTGGTATCTCTACAAATGTAAATTTATCATATACATCTATATTTCCTACTAGGTTTTTAGTTATACCTGTCTCCTGAACTATAGCCGCTAATATATGCCTTGGACTTATGCCTTTTTTCTTCCCTATATTTATGTGAATTCTTGTTGAAGAACCTGATGATTTAAATCCTGTAGGTTTACCTCCTGTAGGTTTGCCTCCTTTAAGCTTCCCTCCAAAATCCACCATATCTAACTCTTCGTGACCATCTAGTCTGTTTTCAGCCATGTAGAATTTCAATAGTGCAGCTGCTATATCAAAAGAGGTATAATCTTCTTCAAGTAAGGTCTCGATAATCTTTTCATATTTACTTAAATCTTCTTTGTCAATCTCTTCTTTTATTTTTCCAAGCATTATTGTAGTATAGTTTGCTTCTATATCCTTAAGAGTTGGTAAATCCATTCTTGTAATTTTTGTTTTAGTATATCTTTGTATGTCTCTTAATTTATAGATATCTCTTCCTGCTACAAAGCTAAAGGCCTTTCCTTCTCTTCCTGCTCTGGCAGTTCTACCTATTCTATGGACATAATATTCCTCATCCTGCGGCATATCATAGTTAATAACTAAGTCCACGTCATCTACATCTATTCCTCTTGCTGCTACATCTGTAGCTATTAAAATATCTATGGTACCTTTTCTGAACTTACCCATTACAGTATCCCTTTGGTTTTGCTTCAAATCTCCATGAAGTCCATCTGCAAAATATCCTCTTCCTTGCAATTCTTCAGTTAATTCATCTACCTTTTTCTTTGTATTGCAAAATACTACAGTTAACTTTGGATTGTACATATCAACAAGTCTAGATAAAATCTCAGTTTTCATATGCTGTTTTAGCTCAAAATAAACTTGCTCTACCTTTGGTACTGTAAGTTCTTTATGAACCACCTTAATGATCTCAGGATTTGCCTGATAACTTGCAGCAAACTTCATAATTTCTGGGGGCATAGTTGCTGAGAAAAATATGGTTTGTCTTTCTTCCTTTAAATCATTCATTACAAGGGCAATATCATCTCTAAAACCCATATCAAACATCTCATCCGCTTCATCTAGTACCATCATGCTTACATTATCTATTTTTAGAGTTCTTCTTCTTATATGATCTAGAACTCTTCCCGGTGTACCAATTACAATATTAACACCCTTTTTTAGAGCTTTAATCTGCCTATCTATTGGTTGCCCACCATATATAGGAACTACAGATATACCTTTTTTATATTTTGCAAGTTTTCCGATCTCTTCAGCTACCTGTATTGAAAGTTCTCTAGTTGGACATAGAACTAATGCTTGAACATAATTTCCATTTGGATCACATCTTTCAATAATAGGGATACCAAATGCAGCTGTTTTACCTGTTCCTGTCTGCGCTTGCCCAATAATATCTCTGCCCTCTAATATTACTGGTATAGCCTGGGATTGAATAGGAGACATTTCCTCAAATCCCATATCACAAATTCCCTTTTGTACTTCTTTCGATAAATTCATATCCTCAAATCTTAATTTTTCCATGTATATAAAATCGTCCTCCTTAATCTATAACCTATTAAGTATACATATAATGTTAACTAATTGCAAGAAAAATATTAGTTTATATCTGATTGGTCAATATAATTGTTTCCTTTATAGTATACCCTTAATTATGAAACTTCTCTTATTATCTTTATTTAGTTTCCACTAATATTTAATAGGGTATATATGGAAAAATTAGGTCTTATGATCCATTCTAGGGGATGATTTTATGTTTACCATAGAAGATTTTCAAATGATGCTTGATAGTACTCCTGTAGGATATGTATATCATGAGCTAATTTATGATGATAAGTATATACCTATAGACTTGAAAATATTAGATTTCAATCCTTCTTATCTAGAAATTATTGGAATCAAAAATATAGAAATACAAGATAAATATATATTGGAATTGTTCCCAAGCATTAGAAATGAAATTCCACAGCTATTTGAATTAGTAACTGATGCTATTTTGCACAATAGACATACCTTAAATTCTGTATATATACCTAGTTTTAACAAATGGCTAAAAATACATCTATTTTCTCCTAAGAAAAACTTCTTTATTGCCCAATTCATTGACCTAACTAAAGAAAAAAAACTAGAAGCTAGTCTAATACAAAAATCCAATGAACTGGAGGAATTAATAAATTCCATTTCTGATTTAGTCATAGCAATTAACTTTAATGGAAGTATTATCAAAGTAAATCAAGCTTGGGAAAGAGTCTTAGGCTATAATATTAATGAATTAATATCACATCAATTTATGTCCTTTCTTCATCCAGAAGATCTAGAGTTTATATATGAATCATTTAATAATGGTATAATTTTTGATCCTAATTATATTTTGAGAACTAGAGTATTAAAGAAAAGTGGAGAATGGTTATATCTTGAATGGAAACTAAGTTTTTATGAGGATATTGCTTATGCTGTTGGAAGAAATGTTACAGAAATCATTGAAAAAGAGGAACAGATTATATATCTATCTTACCATGATAAATTAACTGGCCTTTACAATAGAGCTTTCTTTGAAGAAGAGTTAAAAAGGTTAGATAATAATCGTCACTTACCTCTATCAATTATTATGGGTGATGTAAATGGTCTTAAAATAATTAATGATGTATTTGGTCATTTAGCTGGAGATAGAATGCTACAATCCATTGCTGAAATACTTAAAGTTTCCTGTAGAAGAGGAGATATTATAGCTAGATGGGGCGGAGATGAATTTATCATTTTACTCCCTAACACTTCCAGTTCAATAACTGAAGAAATAACTGATAGAATATACAGCAATTGCAAGGATAGAGAATTAGATATGCAATATGCTAATATTTCTTTAGGATATGCTGTTAAGGACCACAATGATATGGATATAATGAAGGTTTTAGTTGAAGCTGAAAATAATATGTACAAAAATAAGATAATAGATGGAAAAAAAGTTAGAGATATAATAATCTCATCTATGATACAGTATCTTTTTGATGGAAATTATGAAATCAAATATCATATTGATAGAGTCAAAAATTATTCTCTTGCATTAGCTAATAGATTAAATCTATCAAATAGTGATAGAAACAAACTAATTCTTCTTGCAGAGGTCCATGATATTGGTAAGATTTCTATTTCTAAAGAAATATTAGAAAAACCTAGAGAACTAGATGAATTAGAATGGAATGAAATAAGAAAGCATCCCGAAATAGGATATAGGATTGCTAAGTCAATACCAGAATTAGCTGACATTGCAGAACTAATCTTATATCATCATGAACGTTGGGATGGTAAAGGCTATCCCCATGAACTAAAAGGAGAAGAAATTCCATTACTGTCTAGAATATTTTCTGTTGTAGATGTTTATGATGCTATAACTCAAAATAAGCCCCATAGAAAGGCAATGTGTTTAGACGAAGCTATAGATTTCCTATTAGAAAATAAAGGCATTCAATTTGATCCTTATATAGTAGATTCCTTTATAAAGATTTTGCTTCAATATTAAAATTTCTAATGTTATACTAATTTATAGTAAAAATTTATGGAGGTCTATAGGGTTTGGTTGAGGTATGGGAATTGAATCTGTATGTGGCGCACTTACTCTGCTGGAGTTATGGTATTATCATATAAATATGTGAATAATGTTGCCCATGAAAGTGATAAAGTTAAAGAAGTGAGTCAAAGACTTTTTAGAGAGTTTATGGAAAAAATGAATAGTATACAATACGGATATCTCAAAAAGGGCATGTAGAAAAGGGGATATAGGCTGTTCTAATATTATCATAAAAACTGCTGAAATATCGGATAAATTAATGATAGAATAAAAAACTAGACTAGGGTCTAGTTTTTTTGTATAATCTTTAGAGATGATTTTATCCGATGGCTTACAATTCCACGACTTCCACTTCTATAAGTAAAAGTCGGGAATTGCATAGCCTCTGGATAACACGGCTCTGCGTTCAGAGGGAGTTAAAACTCCCCCTGAACTGAGTCTTAGTTTATCAATGAGAGGAGATACTAATGAGTATTTTAACTGTAACAAATCTAAGTCATGGCTTTGGTGATAGAGAAATTTTAAAGAATGTATCCTTTAGGCTACTGAATGGCGAGCACGTAGGTCTAATAGGCGCTAATGGAGAAGGTAAATCTTCTTTTATGAATATAATTACTGGAAAACTAGAACCTGATGAAGGTCAAATAGAATGGGCTAAAAGAGTTAGAGTTGGATATTTAGATCAGCACACATCACTAGAAAAGGGTCAAAGTATTCGTGATGTGCTAAAATCAGCATTTAAGTATCTATTCGATTTAGAGCAGGAAATGCAAGATATGTATTTAAAAATGGGTGATGTATCTGAAGATGAACTTACTGCTCTACTTGAAGAGGTAGGTACTATACAGGATATATTAGATCATAATGATTTTTATATAATAGATGCAAAGGTAGAAGACATTGCAAGGGGCCTTGGTCTTGATGATATTGGTCTTGATAAGGATGTAAATGATTTATCTGGAGGGCAGAGAACCAAAATACTTCTTGCTAAATTATTGTTAGAAAAACCAGATATTCTATTACTTGATGAGCCTACTAACTATTTAGATGAACCACATATAATATGGCTAAAAAGATATCTTCAAGAATATGAAAATGCTTTTATTCTTATATCCCATGATATTCCTTTCCTAAATTCTGTTATAAACTTAATCTATCATATGGAAGATAAGGAATTGACCAGATATGTAGGAGATTATGATAATTTTATAAAAGTATATGAAGCTAAAAAGGCTCAATTAGAAGCAGCATATAAAAAGCAGCAGCAAGAGATTGCAGAGCTGGAAGACTTCGTAGCTAGGAATAAGGCCAGAGTTGCAACTAGAAATATGGCAATGTCCAGACAGAAAAAACTAGATAAAATGGAAATAATAGAGTTGGCTCGTGAAAAACCAAAGCCAGAATTCAATTTTAAGGAAGGCAGAACTGCCGGAAGACTTATATTTGAAACTAAGGATTTAGTTATAGGCTATGATGACCCTTTATCTAAGCCATTGAATCTAACAATGGAAAGAGGTCAGAAAATAGCATTAATTGGAGCTAATGGTCTAGGTAAAACTACTTTATTGAAAAGTATCCTTGGTGAGATTAAATCTGTATCCGGTGGAGTAGAGCTTGGTGATAATCTTCAAATAGGATATTTTGAGCAGGAAATCAAGGATAAAAACAATAATTCCTGTATTGATGAAATTTGGCAAGAGTTTCCCGGATATACTCAATATGAAGTTAGAGCTGCTTTGGCAAAGTGCGGGTTGACTACTAAGCATATTGAATCTAAAGTAATGGTTCTAAGTGGTGGAGAACAGGCTAAAGTAAGACTTTGTAAACTCATTAATAAGGAAACCAATGTACTCATACTAGATGAGCCTACTAACCATTTAGATATAGATGCTAAAGAAGAGCTAAAAAGAGCCTTAAAAGCTTATAAAGGGAGTATTCTTCTTATATCCCACGAACCTGACTTTTATAAGGATGTAGCTACTGATATTTGGAACTGTGAAAATTGGACGACAAAGATATTTTAATGTAAAAAGGAATCTTCTTGAAGAAGGTTCCTTTTGTATTTAAAGTTGAGAAACACTTTATTTAGAGCCTCAAAATAATTCTTTCTCATTTGCCAATATATGCTATAATATAGTTAACTAAATATTTTGAAAGGTGGGATAATATGCGTTGGAGTTTAAATGAATTATATACTTCTTTCGATTCTAAGGAATACATCTCTGATCTAGAAAAACTTGACAGCTTAATATCAGAATTTAGTAAATGGGCTAATGATAATTTGAATTCTACTGACAATGCCATAGAAAAAATAGAAGTATATGTACAATATTCTAGTACCATAAACACGTTATTTTCAAAACTTTTCTCCTTTGCATCTCTTACAAATGCAGTAGAGGCTAAAAATGAGAAAGCTCTTCAATATCTTGATAAATTGAGAGTGAAAAGTTCGGATCTAACTAAACCTGATGTTCAGTTTCAAAGCTTTATGAAAAATATAGATAACTTAGATGAAATAGCAAATTCATCAGAAGTATTAAAGGAGCATAAATTCTATTTAGAGCAAATTAAAGAACGAACTAAATATATGCTTAGTGAGAAAGAAGAAATACTTATATCAAAAATGTCAAATACTGGCTCTTCTGCATGGTCAAATCTTCAAAATATGGTATCATCTACCTTATTGGTAGATATAAATATAGATAGAGAAGATAAACAGCTTCCACTTCCAGCAGCTAGAAACCTTGCATATGATAAAGATCCAGTAAAGAGAAAAGCAGGTTATGAAGCTGAACTAAAAGCATATAAGAAGATAGAGGAATCTTCAGCTGCTGCATTAAACGGAATCAAAGGTGAAGTAATCACTACTTCTGAATTAAGAGGATATCATTCTCCCTTAGATGAAACCTTAGTAAAATCTAGAATGGATGAAAAAACTCTATATGCAATGATTATAGCTATGAGAGAGTTCTTACCAGTATTCCATAAATATTATAGAAAAAAAGCAGAATTATTAGGATATGAAAATGGACTTCCATTCTATGAAATGTTTACGCCTATGGGAGAAGTAAATAGAACCTTTACTTATGATGAAGCAATGAAATATATAATAGATAATTTTAGGACCTTCTCTAATAGACTAGCTGATTTCGTACAAAATGCCTACGATAATAATTGGCTAGATGTAGAACCTAGGGAGGGTAAAAGAGGAGGAGCATTCTGCTCAAATTTGCATCCTATAAAGGAAAGTAGAATATTATCTAATTTCAATGGAAGTTTTTCAAATATGACTACATTAGCTCATGAATTAGGACATGCATATCATGGACTTAATTTAAGAAATGAATCTATATTAAATAGTAGATATCCTATGCCAATAGCAGAAACAGCTTCTATCTTCTGTGAAACAATAGTGGTTAATGCAGCTCTAAGAGAGGCCAGTGATGAAGAAGCTCTAAGCATACTAGAAGCTTCCATATCTGATGCAGGTCAAGTTATAGTAGATATCTATAGTAGATTTTTATTTGAATCAGAGTTATTTGAGAGAAGAAAGACACATGCCCTTTCAGTAAATGAACTGAAAGAAATAATGATGGATGCTCAAAAACAAGCTTATGGAGATGGATTAGACCATAATGTCCTTCATCCATATATGTGGTTAAATAAACCTCATTATTACTCCGCAGGACTTAACTTCTATAACTTCCCGTATGCCTTCGGATTATTATTCTCTAAGGGATTGTATGCAGAATATCTAAAACGAGGAGAAGAGTTTGTAAAAGAGTATGATGAACTATTAAACGCTACAGGTAAAAATAATATAAGAGACGTAGCTCTAAGAATGGGCATAGATGTTCACGACCCAGAGTTCTTCAGAAATTCATTGAGATTAATTGAAAAGGATATAGAAAAGTTTATAGAATTAGCAAGTAAATAATTTCTTAAAACAAATTCCCCCTTTGGTTTTTTATACCAAAAGGGGAATTTAATTATTCATTAAGTAAATAATCATTAAATATGTTTTTAATCAACTTTTCAGTTTCTATTTCATCATAGAGGTAATAGGATGTTGAGCCAATATATTCTCCTTCTCCCGGAATTATATCTGTCTTAATATTTTCCATATCAATCTTTTTTGCATTTGTTGCAGCCTTTAATATAATATTAAGAGGAATATTAGTCTCTACATTCTTATAATATGTTTTTATTAAATTCTGTAGCTTAAATAAATTTTTAAACTTTAAAGTTTGCTTTATTAGCTCCTTCATAAACATCTGCTGAGCTTTAATTCTTCCAACATCTCCCTCGGGATATTCTACTTTACTGCCATCATTATTTTTTCTCCACCTTAAAAAATCATGGGCATTCTTTCCATCTAATGTTTGTAATCCCTTCCTTATATTTATATTAAGGGGAGTAATCTCAGGGTTAGTATCCTTATATTTCATATCAAAGGGTACATCTATTTCCACCCCACCTATAGCATCCACTACTTCCATTACAACGTTATAATCTACCTTTACATAGTAATCTACATCAATACCCAGAAAATCTCTTACAGTTCGCATCGTAAGCTCTGGTCCTCCATAGGAATGGGCATGATTTATTTTATCCTTCTTCCCTTTTACTAAAACTCTCGTATCTCTTGGTATAGATAGTATATTTGTTTCCCCAGTATCAAAATTAACTTTAAATAGCATCATAGTGTCTGTACGGATACCCTTATAATTCTTAACTCCATTAGCATCTACACCCATCATTAAAAAGAGAATTTCATTTTTTATCTTTTGTTCTATTTTATTGTCCTCACCTAGATCAATCTCTGGTTTATTATTATCTTCTATAGTTGGTATATATCCATTATCTAAAAAAACATCTTTCCCAAAAACCATAAATACTAACCCAAAACATATAAATGATAAAATAAATGATAACAAAAATTTCTTTTTCATTTAAACACCCCAATTTTAGTTGGAATTTGAAACAATTTATTATATATTATCAATATATGATATTTCTGTCAATATTTTGGTGATGTAATTACAGTATCTCCAAGAAAGCATTTATTCTAGTATTTATTTGTCCCATGTCCAGCTTTGAGTAATCTGTTTCAATATATAAATATGGCTTATTCTTTTTCTCTGTCACAAATCTCTTTACATTGTAAGATTCCACACTAAATGTATGACAAGCTTGAAGAACCACTTCTATTACTCCATCTATCTCATATTCATCTATCATCTCATCCAATGCCTGAAATCTTCTTGGGTTTGGCGTCATAACAGAACAACTAACATTTAAATATTTTTCTGTTAAGGCATCTATTGGATCTATTGTTTCATTTACTAATACCATCTTTTCTCTAACTCCACTACAATTTTCAAAAGCCACTATATCTGCTCCTGAATCCTCTATGGTCTTTAGTACCTTTTCTCTAACTCCTCCTACTGGACATCCAGTAATAAGTATCCTTGGTCTATTTGTCTTAGTCCCCTTTAATTCATTTTCATATTTATCCTTTAGTTCTCTAGTTCTTTCTTCTATAAAATTACATTGAGATCTCCTATCGAATTGAAAGCCCAAAGCTTCCATTGTTTCATTTACTTCACGTCCTGATATTGGGGAAGGATTTAATTTACCTAACTCATAAAAATCCAAAAGCACTTTTCTTTCATGATTTCTTTCCTTTATTTCTTCTCTCAAAATTTCTTCTGTAATTTCTATATTAAATTTTTCTTCTAATACTTCCTTTAGTCTAACTAGTTCTTCTCTCCAATATCTAAATGCATGGTCTTTATCTTGTCCTTGCGGTAAATGCATAACATGAGTTGGCCTTAATTCTCCTAATAATTCGTACATCTTTTTCTTACCATCACAAGTAGTTTCTCCTACTATTAAATCTGAAAAATAAAAATATGGGCATGTTTCTGATACCGCAAAACCATAACTAGATTTTATAAGAGGGCAAAGATTTTTAGGCAAGTGTTTTTCAGCATGTGGTATTGGTACATCAGATGTGCCGCATAAACTCACTGCTACTGCCCCTGCTGCATGTATAAGTTCAATAGGTGTATATGTACAAAAAATTCCTACAACTGGAGTTCCTCTCTCTTTTAAAGCTTTTACTTTTAGGAAGCCTTCTCGTCTAGCTTCTTCATAGCTCTCAAAATTCTCTGGTAATTTTAACATATATGTCACTCCTTTAACAATCATTCATATCATTATATAAAATTTAATAAAAGATAATCAAATAAGGATTTTCTATAGTTAAGTTTTCAATATAGATATAAATGATATTGTCAAAACAAACGAAAACCACTCCAATTTTCAGTGTTTTCACTAAAATTGGAGTGGTTTATTCTATATAAAATTTATTAAGTTTATTTCTTTATGCCATCATAGCAAAGACCATATGGTTTTCCTGGAACGAACTCTCCTTGTCCTTTTTCACCTATATATTTTCCTTCATCTACTACTAATTGACCTCTTAAGAATACCTTTTCCGGTCTTCCTATTTGTTCAAATCCTTCATAAGAGTTGTAGTCAACTCCTTGTAAGCTTGTTTCATTTGATATTATTGACTTAACCTTTGGATTATATATTACGATATCAGCATCATATCCTATACCAAGATGTCCTTTTTTATCTCCAAGACCATTGATTTTAGCTGGTTTAGTTGCAAACAAATCAACTAATTGTGATCTTGTTATTTTTCCTGTTTCAACTCCAGCAGTCCACAATACTCCTAATCTATTTTCAAGACCTGGTGCTCCATTTGGAATATTTCTAAAATCGTCTTTACCCATATGTTTTTGCTCTGCCCAGTTAAATCCGCAGTGATCAGAACTTATTGCATTTAACCATCCATTTTTGATTGAAGCCCATAAGTAATCTATATCATCTTGCTCTCTAAGTGCAGGTGAACATACATATTTAGCACCTTGGAAATTAGGTTTTGCAAGATTTTCTTTATCGAGTGTTAAATAATGAGTACATGTTTCTCCGTAAACTGGAAGCCCTTCATCTTGAGCACGCTTTATTGCATCAACTGCACCTTTTGTAGATACATGAACTACATATAAAGGAGCATCCATAAGCCTAGCGATGTTAATTGCTCTTTCAGTTGCCTCAGTTTCTACCATTGGTGGTCTAGATACTGCATGATAGTAGGGTTCAACATTTCCTTGTTCAACACATTCTTTTTGTAGAACGTCTATTAAGTCAGCATTTTCTGCGTGTACCATTATAGTAACTCCTGCATCCTTTGCTTTTTGCATTGACTTAGCAATAACATCGTCATCACAATGGAAGAACATACCCTTGTATGCCATAAATAATTTTACTGTTGGATATCCAGCTTCAGGAAGCTTCGCAATTTCATCGTATACTCCAGTTGAAGGATCTATTATTATACCATGGAAAGAATAATCTACCATAGCTATTCCTTCAGCGTTTTCTTTTCTATATTCATCTATTGTATCAATTAGGCCTTTTCCTTTTATTTGATTAACAAATTCAATTACTGTAGTTGTTCCACCTACTGCTGCTGCATTTGAAGTTTCAAATCCTCTAACCTTTGAACCGTTAAATTCAAATGAAAAATGAACGTGTTGATCAACTCCTCCTGGCAATACATACATTCCTTTAGCATCTATTACTTCATCAGCCTTAGAATCTAAATTATTTCCAATTGCTATTATTTTTCCTTCATCTGCTAGAATATCACCTTGATACTCATCCATTGCAGTAACTATAACACCATTTTTAATTAACAAACTCATTTTTAATTTCCTCCTTTAATTTTATGACTTCACTACAACACTTATTTTTAGTAACAGTTTAATAATACTGTTAAATAAAATAATCCTAATTATTCTCTCTTAAGACCATCTTATCCTTTAATATGATGGAATCAAGAAAGGCACCAAATTTTACTGATATTATACCAATGATTAAACCTATTGATGTAACTACTATTGAATGAAACAGGCTTCCTGATGCAAAGTAAATATTACAACTTACAAATGTGACTGAACATACTGCAAATAATGGAAAGCTTTGAGCGATTGTCATGGTAAATCCAAGAGCTACTACTACTAAAGCTGAAGTTATTCCTGAAGTATTTAATGCCATCTGAGTATAAACAGTTAAATATGCCAGAATAGGCCCTAATACTATACACGGAAAACTTTTTTTACAAGCTTCTAGATTACCTCCTGTAAAAAAGAATAAAGACCAACCAATAAATCCAGGCCATGCAGGCACTCCAAGCTTTTCAGCAATTAAAACCCAAATTCCAGATAGTAACCCAACTGATATAGAAATTCCTAAGTTTTTCTTAATTTTAGCCACCTCCCTTACTACATATTTTGATGCATGATATTATATTTTAAAACAATCCACCTTTCATACATTAAAAGGTTTTTTATTTACTCATTAGCTAGTTTAATTACTGTTTTTAATAATAAATCACAGCCTAACTTAATATCTTCAAATTTAGTAAGTTCTTGTGGACAGTGACTAAGTCCTTTAATACTCGGTACAAATATCATACCTACATCTGTTATTCCTGGCAACATAGCTGAATCATGAACTGCCCCGCTATTCATTTTTATAAAGTTATATTTATTTTCTAATGCAGTATCTTCGATTATATTGATAATCTTTGATGAAAGTTTGACACATTCTGATTCACCAATTAAGTCAACCTTATATTCAAGTCCACGTTTTTCTGCTACTTCTTTTGTTTTACTTATTAGCTCTCTAGCTACTATTTCCATTCCTTCAGTTTCTACATCTCTGATATCTACATTAAATTCTATTTGCCCTGGAATAACATTTGATCCATTAGGCTGACAATGAATTTTTCCTACAGTTGCAACTGTATCCTTTAGAGCTTTTTCTTTTGCTGCCTTTTCCATATGAATAATGATTTCAGCAGCACCTACCATAGGATCTTTTCTTAAATACATTGGAGTAGAACCAGCATGATTAGAAACTCCTTTCAATTTTACCTTATAGGTTTTCATACCTACTATGGCCTGTACTATACCTATAGAAATTTGTTCTGAGTCAAGTATTCCTCCTTGTTCAACATGAAGTTCAACCATTGCTTTCACTTCTTCTTTCTTTAATATTTCATTTTCTACATTATCTACATCTAATCCAAAATCCTTCATGACTTGGTAAGCACTGATACCATCATCATTTTTAATTTTCTTTAAATCCTCCAATTTATATGCACCAGTTAAAATCTTACTGCCAACCATAGTGCTTCCAAAGTTTGAGCCTTCTTCCTCTGCAAAGGCAATCAATTCTATTGGATTGTTAATCTTTACATTATTTTCTTTTATTACTCTTATGACTTCCAATGCTGTTACAACTCCAGTAAGTCCGTCAAACTTTCCACCATTGGCAACAGTATCAATATGAGACCCCATCATTATAGAAGGTTTGTCTTCATTATTATCTATATACTTAGCCCTAATGTTGCCAACACCATCTACTTTAATAGATAAGCCAAGGTCTTTCATTTCCTTAATTAAATATTCCCTAACTTCACTATCTTCTTTACTATAAGAAAATCTTGTGCATCCCATATTTGGAGTGGCTGTAATTCTTGTTACATTTTCTATATCATTTTTTATTCTTTCAATACAGGATTCCAACTTTGTCCCTCCTTCGTTTTTATGTTTGCTTATATTAATTGCAAGACCCATGCCAATTGTTAATAAATATTTAAATGTGGATTTTAGGGCTTTTTCTCATCAACACCTTAAATAAAAAAAGAACTTGATGAAAATAATCATCAAGTCTTTTGAAATATTTCATCATTATTGAAATATAACTTGATTTTACAAATCCCTCCCATTTCATTTTGGATGAAATAAATCAAAAGAGAGCTGAATCATAGGTATTTCTATGATTCAGCTCTCTTTTATTATAAATATGAGGTTCTGCTTCAATAGAAGCTTTTCTTATAATTTAAATCTTCCAACCAATCCATTTAGTTTTTCTATTACACCTGCTAATTTTTCTGTATTATTTAATATAGTCTCCATTGTTGCCGCCTGTTCCTCCATTGAAGCTGATAACTCTTCTGTAGATGCTGCTGTTTCTTCTGTTACAGAAGATATACTTTGAATAGTTAGTATTACATTTTCTTTCTCATTATCTATTATTTCCAGCTTTCCATCTAGCTGATTTATAGCTTCTATAGATATTAATATTGCTTTATATATTTCATCAAAACCTTTTTTAACTTGTTCTAGAGTATTGTTTGCATCATTTAATGATTCTTCTGATTCATCCATACTTACCTTTGTAGTTTCAACTTCAAATTGAATTGCATTTAATATATCTTCTATACTCTTTGTAGCATGTCCTGTTTGCTCTGATAATTTTCTTATTTCATCTGCAACTACGGCAAATCCTCTGCCTGCATCACCTGCTCTAGCCGCTTCTATTGCAGCATTTAGAGCTAATAGGTTGGTTTGTTCAGAAATACTCATTATGGTATTTAATATACTTCCAATGGATTGAGATTTTTCTGATAGAGAATTGATGTTCTCTGCAACTAGTTGGGTAGATTTATTTGCTATATTGAATTTTTCAACCATGCTATCCATTGCCTGTGAACCTTCTTCATTTATCCCTTGTGCTCTAGTAGAACTTTCTACTACTATTTGTCCATTTTCTACTGCTGCCTTTATTTCATTAGCTAATATATATAATTTCTCTGAACCAGTTTCTGCATCTTCTGCTTGCCCCATAGAGGCCTGTGCTAGTTCCTCCACAGTTTTTGATATATCATTTACAGACTGAGTGGTCTCATGAGTAGCTGTAGTTAAGCTATTGGTATTTTCAACTATATTTGTTGTTGTATCTTCTATTGCTTTTATAATACTTCTCATTTCCCCTTTTAAAACTCCAGTGGCCTTAAATATTGCTCCTACCTCATCTTTTCTATTAAGAAAAACTTTCATTTTCTTGGTTTCTTCTATGTCAGTTAAATCTAATTTAGATATCTTATTCAATATATCTGTTGCAAATACTATAGGATCAGATATCTTCTTTCCTAAAATAAAAGATAAGAATATTGAAATCATAGATGCTACTATAATTACCATGGCTATAAAATTAGTAGTAGTATATACCTTGGCTAGTATTTCTTTTTTAGGAATGGATAAGATTACGACTTTGCCGTCATATAGTTTTGAAAACGCTATAATTTGAGTTTGTCCATCAAACTCATCTTCAATTATTCCGTTTTCTTTATTCTTTATTTCTTCTACAATATAAGCATATTTTCCATTTTCTATAGTCTCTAAATTTGTATTCTTATCTAAATTAGGATGAACTAGAAAGTCATAATCTTTATTAAGCAAAAAAGCATAACCAGTGTCATATAACTTTACATCTTCAACTTCTCTTATTAAATCCTTTACGCGTAAATCCACCCCTATTACCCCTACGGTTTGCTTATCAACTATAATAGGTGCTGAATAGGTCATTACATTTAAGTTTGCATTATTAAAATAAGGGTCACTCCATGTTCCTTTACCTGCTCTTATGGCATTATAATAGAATGATACCGAAGGATCATCTGGACTCTTTCCAGCTATATCTGTAGGTAAAGATTGTGTTAATGTCCCATTGTCATCTATTCCCGCCCAAGATCCTTCAGTCCTGCCAGTATATTTAGGATCTATTGCTATGTAAATCCCTGCACATTTTCTAGTCTCTTGGGTTATTCCCCTAACCATAGGACTTAGAATGGTATCACTGTAATTAACTAGATATCCTTCTTCATCTAGCCTTGACATATCCATGGTTCCTTTTAAGACTTGGTATAAATCGTTATGAGTGCCTTCATATAGAACTAAATCTTCATTAAAATATCCAGAATATATTTGTGCTGTACTAAGAAGATTTTCTTTAGTATTTTCCTCTATAACCCTTATACTTCTGAATATACTTGTACCTCTCACCACTAAAGACATTGCTATGGCACAGCTTAGAACTGTTAGTATGATTCTTGTACTGATTTTTTTCAACTATCTCCCCTCTTTCTTAATAATTGTCAGTTACTTTCCTAAATATTATTAATATTCGCCTATATCAATTGCAATACCTATGCCAGTTATATATGTATGCTAAAATACATATTTAGGAAGTTATTTCCATTAATAGTTTCAATTAAAAAAGGATTTGATGATAATTATCATCAAATCCTCAGAAATATTTCATCAGCAATATTTTATTTTTAATCTTTTTGCCTTTTTCACCACAGTAGATTGATCTATGTCTAAAGCTTCAGCAACCTTTCTAGTGGTTTTGTATTTTTCAAAAGCTGAGATTAATATTCTCCGTTCTAGCTCCTCTACAGACTGTTTGAGAGGAACTATTTCATCACTATTATAATTTATTTCTTTTGTTGGTTCTATTATTTCTGCCACTTGTATATCTTCAACTATGTCACCCAGAGTAGTTATTACAAGTCTTTCAATTATATTTTCTAGCTCCCTAATATTCCCCGGATAATTATAATCTATTAATATATTATAACCTCCCTCTGATATAGTCTTATGAGTCCCATGTTCATTGTTATAGTTATCAAGAAACATTTTTACTAAGGATGGTACATCTTCTTTTCGTTCTCTTAAGGATGGTATATTTATAGGAACCACATTTAACCTATAATATAAATCTTCTCTAAATTTACCTTCTTGAATAAGCTTTTTTAAATCTTTATTAGTAGCAGCAATTAGCCTGCCCTCAACTTTTATAGGCTTTTCTCCTCCTAATCGGAGTACCTTTTTATCATCTAAAACATGAAGTAGCTTTACTTGAAGATTCATAGGCATATCACCTATTTCATCTAAAAATATGGTACCCTTCCCTGCAATTTCAAATAATCCTTTTTTGCCTCCTTTTGTAGCTCCAGTAAAAGCTCCGCTTTCATAACCAAATAATTCTGATTCCAAAAGATTTTCTGGTATTGCACCACAGTTTATAGGAACAAAAGGCTCATTTTTTCTAATGCTACTTTCATGTATAACTTTAGCAATATATCCTTTACCTACTCCTGTTTCTCCTAATAACAGCACTGTTGCATCTAAATCACATATATGAAGAATTAATTCCATTATTTTATTCATTGACACACTTTTATAATTTACCTTCGAATCATATATAGCTTGCCTTTTATTTAACTCCTTTTGAAACCATTGTAATTGACTTTGTATATCCTTAAGCTCCTGACCCAGCATTTGATTTTCAGTTATATCCCTTGAGATATTTATTATTTTAGTTATTTTTCCTTCTTCGTCAAACATTGGTATTCCAGTTACCATTAACGTCCTATTGGCACCTGTTTTCTGTATCAATGTTGCTTTTTCACCTTTTCTTATCACTTCTGCTGTAACTGAAGTATCAAATACTCCGTTTTTTTCTAATTCAAAGGCATTACATCCAATTAGTCCATTTTCTGAAACTCCAAAATATGGTTCGCAGGATTTACTGACCTTTGTAAATACACCATTTCCATCTGCTATAGTTATTTGATCGAAACTCACATCCAATATTAATTTTAATTCCTCATAGGCTTGCTTATAATAATCCAATATATCCTCACTATACATTAATATCGCTCCCATCTAAAATGTCTAGCAAATATAAGTTATTTCTATAACAATCATTATACTATAAGTAAAAATAAATATCGAGTTACTACTTTATCCCAATATTAGAATATTATATACTCTCCTATGAATAATTTAGACTTATTTTCTATATATTTAAGTAATTATAGCACTAATATAATTGTAATTGAATTGTAAGATAAAATTAAATTATTTAAAAGGATATTATGATATAATCTATTTAGTAAACTAATGTCTCAAATAGGAGGTCTAGTATGAAAACAAATATTTATGTATTATGTGGTGGAAAATCAGTTGAACATGATATATCTTTAAGAAGCGCTTCAGCAATAATGAATGCAATAGATAGAGAAAAATATAATGTTTATCCAATTTATATTACTAATGAAGGTGTATGGTGCAATTTAGGTTTATTAGAAGAAAAAATTAATGCTCCCGATGAATTAAGGCGTGCAACCTCTTCTACAGTATCTTTTTCAATAGGGGAATTTCTGACTAAAGTTCTTAATAATAATGAAAAGAATTTGGTTATCCCTGCCCTTCATGGACCTAATGGCGAAGATGGAACTATTCAAGGCTTTTTAGAATTACTTGATATCCCTTATCTAGGAAATGAAGTTTTATCATCTGCTGTAGCAATGGACAAAGTAATGACTAAGGATTTATTTTCAAAATATAATATTCCGCAGGTTAAGTATCTTTCATTTAGGCTATATAGTTGGCAAGAAAACGAAGAAGATGCTTACAACCTAGTTGAAAATGAAATAGGTTATCCATGTTATGTAAAACCTTCTAACGGAGGTTCTAGTGTTGGTATCAGTAGAGCTGAAAACCGAGAAGAACTAAAGTCCTCTTTCAAGGAAGCCTTCCTTTATGATCGAAAAATAATTATTGAAAAAGAAATAGTGGCTAGAGAGATGCAAATTTCAGTAATTGGTAATAATCATCCAAAAGCTTCTGTTCCCGGAGAATTTATTATGGAAAGACCATTTTTTGACTATAATGCTAAATATATAGATGGTAAATTAATACCTGTAATACCGGCAAGATTAGAGCCAGAGATCAGTGACAAAGTACGTGAAACTGCTGTAAAGGCCTTTAAAATACTTAATTGTCATGGTCTCGCTAGAGTAGATATATTTGTTACAGATGAAAATGAGATATTTGTTAATGAAGTAAATACTATGCCTGGTTTTACAGCTGTAAGTATGACTCCCGTTTTATGGGGAGCCACTGATGGTACCACCTATGCTGAATTGATAGAAAGGTTAATTCAGTTAGCCTTAGAGAGATATAATGAAAAGAAAGTTATAGTAAATACGAGGTGAAAATTTTGATAACAAGAAATTTAAAAGAAGTTCAAAAAATGTGTGGTGGTTCAGGATTACAAGAACAATATGAAGCTCTTATGATACAAGGTGTTTCTACAGATTCCAGAAACGTAAATGCTGGTCAATTGTTTATTCCACTAGTAGGAGAAAATTTTAATGGCCATGATTTTATTACCATGGCAATAGGTAAAGGGGCAGCTGCCAGTCTATGGAACCATAATGAGCCAAAGCCTGACCTTGATTTTCCCTTTATAATAGTAGAAGATACAGTATCAGCCCTACAACAATTAGCCAGATCCTATCGGGAAGAGCTAAATACAAAGGTAATAGGTATTACAGGAAGTAATGGCAAAACTTCAACCAAAGATATATTGGCAAGTATTTTAAAAACTCAGTATAAAACTCATAAAACCTTAGGTAATTTTAATAATTATATTGGATTGCCTTTAACTATTCTTTCCATGGATGAAGATACAGAAATGGCCGTACTAGAAATGGGTATGGATAATTTTGGACAAATTGAGCTATTGACTTCTATTGCTAAACCAGACGCTGCTGTAATTACCAACATAGGCGAAGCTCACTTAGAAGGTTTAAAAACTAAAGAAAATATTGCAAAGGCAAAACTAGAAATATTGAAGGGCTTAAAGCCTAATGATCTATTCCTTTATTATGGAGATGACTCCTTGCTGAAAAATGAAGTAGAACATATTTCAATGAATTATCAAGTTATGACTTATGGCACTAAGGATTATAATAATTATCAGCCTGAAATAGTTTTTGTAAATGAAACTGGAGATTCTTTCTTCTTAAGGGAACCTTCTTCACCACAATTCTTTTTACCTATGTTAGGAGAACATCAGGTACTTAACGCTACCGCAGCCATTGCAGTAGCTAGATATTTTGGTGTATCTTATGAAAACATTGAGAAAGGTCTTCTTAATGTAGAAAAAACTGGAATGAGAAATGAATTAATTAAAGGAAACGGGTTTACTATTCTTAATGATTCTTATAAATCTAATCCTTCCTCTGTTTTGGCAGCATTGGATACTATGTATTCTATGTTGGGATGCAGCCAAAAAATAGTTGTTCTTGGTGATATGCTAGGCATAGGAGATGATGAAATAAATATGCATAAAGATATAGGCATGAAAATCAACTCTGATAAAATAGATTATGTATTTACCTTTGGTGACCTAGCAAAATATATTGCCGAAACTGCAAAGCTACGATTTGGTAAAGATCGAGTTCTATCTTTTGACAGCAAATCTGATTTGATTAAAAAAGTTAAAGAAATCGTAAAACCCGATGCTTTAGTTCTAGTAAAGGCTTCAAGACCTTTAGCAATGGAAGAGGTAGTAGAGGGTTTAATCAATTAAAAAAACTTCCGCTTTTATATAACCCATAAAAGCGGAAGTTATCTTATTTTTTTAAAGCATCCTTCATATGCATAAGGGCTCCATCGTTTCTTACTAGCTGAATTTCAGATAATATACTTAACGCTATAGTTTCTGGACTTCCATCAGATATTTTAATACCTATAGGAGCATATACTCTATTTAATTTTTCTTCAGATATTCCCTTTTCCTTCAAATTTCTCATCATGGTCATTACTTTTTTCTTAGAACCCATAGCACCAATATATCTAGCATCACTATTGACTACAGCCTCTAAAGCTTCCTCATCATAAGCATGACCCCTTGTAACTATTACTATGTAAGTATCTCTATCTATAGGATATTGCTGTAATTTCTCCTTTATATTACCCAAAACCAATTCATGAGCCAATGAAAATCCTTCTGCCGATAAAAATTCTTCTCGGTCTTCAAAAATTACTATATCGAAGTTTAATAAACCAGCAAATTGATATATAGAATACCCTACATGACCTCCTCCGACTATTAAAAGTTTTGGTTTTCTTTTATAGACATCTATAAAAATATCCACTTCTCCTCCGCATATCATATTTAAACCTTCTGTATGCAAAGGAAGATTTATACTATAGCTAGTTCCTTCTTTTATAGCTTCAAGGGATAATTCTATAACTCTTTTTTCTAGAGCTCCTCCACCAATGGTTCCATGGATACTGCCATCCTCTAAAACGGCCATTATAGCTCCTTCCCTTCTAGGTGCAGACCCTTCAGCCCTAGTAATGGTGGCTATAGCTAACTCTTCTCCATTCTCTATATTCACTAAGGCTTTTCTCATTACAGATAAATCTGCCATAATTAGCCCTCCTTTCCATCTGTAAATATTGTATTCCTTCTAAAACTCCACCACCAATAGCTCTAGCCTTATCAGAAATAGTAAAAGCATAATCTCTTATCCCTCTAGGATCAATATCCCCTATCTTCAATCCCTTATAAACAGACATTCCCTCTTTTATCATTCCTCTAAGTATACCTGATATCTGAGCCTTTACATCTATATTTCCTACTCTACAAACTACATCTCCATCTCTTACCATATCTCCAATGTTAAAAAAAGACCTTATTATTCCATTATCTGATGCTCTAATTATCCTTTCTTCCCTATACCCCATTGTTTCTCCCGGAATACCTGTATTTTTTTCTGCACTTCCACTATATATAACCCTGCCTAAATTATGTCCTCTGTTGCTTTCAATCACTAAATTCACATCTACACCTGCCTCAAATCCCGGACCTACTCCAATGGTTATAGGTGCCATATCCATCTTAGTTCCAAGATTTTTCTTAGCTATAATAGCATCAACTACAGCCAAAGGCTTTAACTCTCCTATTACATCTCCTTCTTTATCTATATATACTGGAATATTACCATCCCTAAGAACTTGCTTAATATCATCTATACATCTAGAAAAAACGGCTTTAACTCCTTCGACTATTATTTCTCCGCTATATACAGCTTCACAAAATGCAACGGTTCTCCTAATTGCCAAAGGTTGCTCTACTTCTATAATTACAACTTTATAGCCTACTCTAAATAATCTATGGGCTATTCCTGTAGCTAAATCTCCGCCGCCTCTTATGACTATTAGATTTTTCATATCAATCACCTTCTAATATTCTAAGTATGCTACCATCTGCTATTCAAGCAGAACCTATTTCTCCTCTGATATTTACCAATTGGTTTAGATACTATGAGTTTCTCATCCCTTACCAACATTTTTCCTCTTAAAAAAATATATTCGAATTTTCCATATTGGGTGAAGCCCTCATATAAATTATAATCAACATTTTGAACTTGATTTTCTGCTTCTATTAGGGAAACATGTTCTGGATTAAATATTACAATATCAGCATCACTTCCCTCTTTTATAATTCCCTTCTTAGGATATAATCCAAATACCCTTGCAGGATTTTCGGAAATAATTTCAACTAACTTTTCCATTCCTATTCTATTTTCCTTCACTCCATAGGTGTATATAAGTTTAAATCTATTCTCTACACCGGGACCTCCGTTTGGAATCTTAGTGAAGTCCTCTAATCCTAATTCTTTTTGTCCCTTATAGTTAAAGGCACAATGATCCGTTGCCACTATTTGGATTTCTCCCTCTCTTAATCCATTCCATAATGTTTTGCTGCTTTCTATATCTCTAAGAGGAGGAGACAATACATATTTTGCTCCTTCAAACTTATCCTCCCCTTTAGGTATATAACAGTCCTTATTTAATAGAAGATACTGAGTACAAGTCTCAGCTATTATCTTATTCCCCCTATCTCTCCCCCTCTTTATTTCATCATAGCCTTCTTTAGAACTTAAATGGACTATATAGACAGGTATATCTATTATTTCCGCTATAGTAATCAATCTTGATACGGCTTCTTTTTCAAGAGATGGAGGTCTTGTCAGCATATGATAAATTGGCTCTATATTTTCTTCGAGTATGGCTTCTTCTCTAAGCTTTTCTATTAAATCACCATTTTCACAATGAAATCCCATTATTACTCCCAGTTCCTTAGCTCTTTTCAATGCTAAATATATGGAACCATCGTCTACTTGCAAATCTTTATATGCAAAAAACATCTTGAAGGAGGTTATGCCTTCACCGACCATTTCGGCCATCTCTTGGCTTGTCCTATCATTCCAATCTGATATAGTCATATGGTAGCTGTAATCTGTATAGGTCTTATTCCTCGCTTTTTTATTCCAAGTATCTAAAGCATGTCTTAAAGTACCGCCTTTAATTTGTTCAGCAAAATCTATAATAGTAGTAGTTCCGCCCATAATAGCTGCCTTAGTTCCAGTTCTAAAATCATCTGCAACTATTCCTCCTGCTTCACAATCAAAATGAGTATGAACATCTATAGCCCCAGGCATTATATAATATCCTTTAGCATCAATTATTTCATCTTCATCCTTAGCTATATTTAATCCTATTTCTACTATTTTTTCCTTGACTATACGAACATCTTTTTCTAATATCCCCCTTGAGCTCACTATTTTTCCATTAGTTATTACAATTCCCATAACTTCAACCCCTTAATATACTTCCAGCTAAAATCCTATTATACTTCCCTTCCTCTATAACTATATTGCCATTGATTATAACGTAGTCTATACCTTCTGAATATTGCTTTGGCTCTGTATAAGTTCCCTTATCTATTATTTTTTCAAAATCAAAGATTGCAATATCTGCAAAGTATCCTTCCTTTATTTGTCCCCTATCGGAAATTTTTATGATTTCTGCCGGCTTATTAGTCATTTTATATATGGCTTCTTCTAAAGAAAGAACCTTTTCTTCCCTTACATATCTGCCTAATACCCTTGGAAAAGAACCATATAATCTTGGATGAGGATTATCAGATGGCATACCGTCAGTACAAACATTATGCTCTGGTCTTTTTAATATCTTTGCAACATGTTCTTCCAGACCATAGAAATCAACCATGTCTACAGAATTTCCTTCATCATAAATTAGATCAAAGGTAGCATTATAAGGGTCTTTACCCTTTATCTTTCCTAATTCAATAAGATTCTTACCTAATAAAGACTTATTTTCTTCCTTATTCACTGAAGTAATAAATATCTGGTCTAATCCTGCAAAGTCACCAAAATTATCCCATCCCCGAATTCCTGTTTCTATATCTTTTATAATTCTTTTCCTATTCTCCTCGACTTCTAATCTCTCCAATAGCTTTTCCGTTCCGCCTTCGTAAACCCAAGGCGGCAGTATAACTCCTAGACTAGTACTTCCTGCTACATAGGGATATTGATCAAAGGAAACCCTAAGACCTTCCTTTTTAGCTTCTTCTAATAATCCAAATGCTTCATCTAAATACTTCCAATTATTTTTCCCACATACTTTAAAATGAGAAAAATGTATTTTAACCCCTGATTCTCTCCCTATTCTTATTACTTCTTTCATAGATTCAATAATAGTATCTGCTTCTGATCTTTGATGAACTGCAAATATTCCATCAAATTCAGCTACTACTTTACATATTTCTATTAGTTCTTCTGTACTACCATAAACACAAGGAGAATAAATAAGACCAGTAGAGAGTCCAAGGGCTCCCCCTTTCATTTCTCTACTTATAATTTCTCTCATTTTCTCTAAATCACTAGGATCTGCCTTTTTATTTTCTAGTCCCATGACTTCAAGTCTAATATTTCCGTGGGGAATTAAATAACCTTGATTTAGTCCTACGCCTTTTTCTTCCAACATATTTAGATAGTTTTCCGTAGTCTCATAGTTCCAGTCTATATCATCACTATCTCCATTAAAAGCAGCGTTGATTTTTCTCCACTCCTTTATATATTTCTTTGGAAGGGGAGCCATTGATCGTCCATCTTGTCCTAATATCTCAGTGGTTATACCTTGTCTTATTTTTATTTCATTATATGGATTTACAAGTATAGCAAGATCTGAATGGCTATGGGTATCTATGAAGCCAGGAGAGATTACTCTCTCCTTGGCATCAATTATTTTGTCAGCCTCTTCATCTATAGTTCCAACTTTTTTAATCCTATTATCTACTATTAAAACATCTCCAATAAATGGTTTATTTAGGTTCCCATCTACTATTAATCCATTTTTAATTAAGATTTTCATTTACTCACCAGCTTTATATTAGTTATTCGCTTTCTGTAATTCTGAAACCTCAAGAGCCTTAGTAGGACATACAGAAACACAAAGTCCGCAGTATCTGCATTCTTCTTCATCTAATTCCATGGTCTCATTTAAAGTTCTTGCTTTATATGCACATACCTTTGCACAAAGACTACATCTAGTACATTTCTCTTCATTATACATAAATTCAAACTTTATTCTTTCATTTACATCACCCATATGTTGATGAACTACACCACAAGCTTCTTCTATTGAATTATATCCAAGTCTTTCAAGGTAGGCTTTGAAATCATTAAATATCTTCCCTATGACGCTTTCTCCTCTTAATATAGGCGCTGTACAAACTCCGATAAAGTTAGCTCCCGCCATTACCATTTCTATAGCATCAGCACCACTCATACATCCTCCTAAACCGATTATAGGAACTTTTACTTTCTTTCTAATCTCATAGATTTTGTGTAAAGTAATTGGCTTTATAACTTCACCAGTTAACCATCCAAGACCATTACCTCCTAATAATGGTCTTCCAGTTTCTATATCAATTCTAAAAGCCGGTCCTACTGAGTCACATGCAGTAATAGCATCTACTCCTGCTTCTTCTAATTCTTTACAGAAATCTCCTATGTTTTCAATCATAGGTGGAAGCTTTGCTATTACTGGAATATTCACTCTATTTTTAGTATCCTTAACCATAGGAATAAGATCAGTATAGTCATAGGAAACCAATTCGATTATATCTGCTCCTGCCTTTTCTACCTTTTCTACTAATTCACTGCTTTCCTCCAATGTATGGCCAACAGATGCTATGGTTATAACTCCCATTTTCTTTAACTTTGGAAGTTCTTCATTTATCCATCTTTCCGGCTCAAAATCAGTCCATTTTTCATTATTTATAAGAGAATTATTTGTGCTTCTTACCATGTGAGGAGCTGGATTTATTGCCCTTTCTTTTCTAATGGTCTTTGTAACCACTGCACCCGCTCCTACATCAGATAATATTCTCATACCTTCCGCACTATATGATAAAGGGCCTGAGCCTATGATAATCGGTGATTTTAGTTGAACTCCTAGTAAATTATACATATATTTTCCTCCTAATATTTAAGTGGTCTTTAAAATTTCCAAAATTCTTCCGCTACAGCTCTCATCTCCCTAGAAACTTCTTCCTTGTTTATGACCTTTAACTTTCCATCTTCTAATACGGATTTTCCATTTATATAAACACTATGAATAAATTCCTTTTGTCCATGAACTACTATTTGGTCAAATATATTGTCTAAGGTAACAGGGGTTTTGAATTCATCCTCCATGATTATAAAGTCTGCTCTATTACCTACCATTAATCTTCCAGTATCATTCCATCCCAATGCCTTAGCTCCATATTCAGTAGCCATTCTAAATACTGTACTAGCTGGCATAACAGATGCGTCCTCCTTACTAGCCTTGTGTAATAAAAACGCTGCTTTTATTACAGTAAAGAAATCATTTATATAACCATCAGTTCCAAGGGCTACTTCTACTCCAGCCTTTAACAGTTCTGGAATAGGTGCAAAACCACCTCCAACTTCACAGTTACTTAAAGGCATATGAACTACCTTAACACCCTTTTCCTTCAAAATATTAATTTCATTTTCATTTACCTTAACACATTGAGATGCTAAAACATTATTATCTAATAACCCTAAATCATCTAAATAATTAACAGGTCTTCTTCCATAATCCTTTAGACAATGGTTTACTTCATAAATACTCTCAGATAAATGAAACTGCCATGGCACATTTATCTCTTTTGCCTTATCCTGAGCAAATTTTAGGAATTTATCTGAACAGGTAAAGGTAGTATGAGTACACATGATTCCACTAATATTTTTACTGTTTTCTCTGCTCCAGTGTATTAGTGATTCATTTTCTTCTAAACATTTAATTCCGTTATCATAACTTATTCTTTCACAGCTTTCCAAGGAAAGAACTGCCTTCATTCCTATTTCTTCAAGAATTTTTCCTTGCTCTATTAAAGTACCCTCTTCAGTCTTTGGCGCTTCTAATGTATCACAGAATCCTATGACACCTGACTCTATAAGCTCCATCACTGAAGCCTTAGTAGTTGCTTTTACTTCTTTTAATCCAATTCTATTTTCTATAAAAGGCCACCAATAATCCCAAAGAAATCCTTCAAAATCTTTAAATTCCACATTGGCAGGTATGCCCCTTGAAAGAATACCATATTGATGCATATGAGCATTTATAAATCCTGGCATTATAATTGAATCAGATTTATCTACTACCTTTACATTAGGATACTTTTTTTCAGCTTCACTATTTGATAATATATCTATTACATTTTCTCCTTCTACTACTAAGGAATGATCTATATATATATCTTCTGATGAAGATATTAAATATTTTCCCTTTATAATTAACATTAATATCCTCCTAGCTATTTTGGTTTCTTAATTCTTTTATACCATTATAAACTTTTTCAGAAGTTATAGGCAGATATCTTATATACACGCCTACAGCATTATAAATAGCATTGGCTATTGCTGGTGGTGGCGTGTGTACTGCAGATTCCGCAATGGATTTGGCACCAAAAGGACCTGTTGGCTCATAATCTGATTGGAATTCTACAGTTATATTCCCTACATCTTTTTTAGCAGGAACATTATATTGAAGGAAGCTGTCTGTTATTAATTTTCCTTCACTAGTATATTTAACATCCTCGAACATTGCCAAGCCTATACCTTGAGTCAATCCGCCTTCTAGCTGAATCTTTGCTAAAGCTGGATTAATTACTGTTCCACAGTCTGCTACTACTACATAATTAACAAGTTCCACTTCTCCTGTAAATGTATCTACCTCTACCTCTGCAAATCCTGCTAGAAAGGGTTTCGGGGTATATTTACTTCCATAGGTAGCATCTGCCATTAAAACCTCTGCATCATGACCTACTACAGCTTCTTCACCTATTGTTCTTAGAAGTATAAACATACTTTCATCTTCTCTATGTCTTACTCTGTCCTTTTCAAGAACCAAGTCTATACTGGGCATATTAAGCTTTTTAGATGCCTTGTCTATTATCTTTAATTTCAATTTTTCTGCTGCTCTAACTACTGCATTTCCAGTTACATAAGTAGTAGATGAAGCATATGCTCCAGTATCATAAGGACAAGCATCAGTATCTCCGACATGAATATTTACTCCATCCATATCCGTATTTAAGGCATGGGCTGCTATTTGACAAAGTATGGTATCTGAGCCCGTACCTAAATCTGAAGAAGCAGTGAATAGTCTGTATGTTCCATCTTCTTCTAATCTCATCAGTACAGAAGCAGCATCTATTTCCGAAATCCCTGAGCTATGAATAGCTGTAGCCATACCTATTCCCCTAACCTTGTTAGGTGATACTTCTTTTCTAGGATACTTTTCATCCCATCCTATTAGTTCTTTTCCTCTTTCTATACATTTCTCTATATTGAAACTCTTAATAGATTGGGGAATAATTCCTCCTACAGCACCTTTTCTTATGGTATTTTTTAGTTTAAGTCCTATAGGATCCATTCCCAGTTCGATTGCTAGCTCATTTATAGCTGAATCCATAGCAAAGCTTCCTTGAGTTGCACCATATCCTCTTAAAGCTCCTGATGCTACCATATTTGTATAAACAGTTTTTCCCTCAAATTTTATGGCAGGTACTTTGGCATATAAAGGCAACGAATTTTGTCCTACCTCCATGGTTACAGCTGGCCCATTGGACCCATATGCTCCTGTATTATTTAAAGCTTTCATATGAATAGCTTTTATATTTCCTTCTTTATCAGAACCTATTTTCACACTTACTTTTATGGGATGACGAACACTGGTTGAACTAAAAGTTTCTTTTCTGCTTAATATTAATTTGCATGGTCTTCCTGTTTTTAATGCGGCAAAGGCTACAAAAGGTTCTGTGATGGCTACATTCTTTCCGCCAAAGCCTCCTCCTATTCTAGGTTTTATAACTCTAACCTTTGATATGGGAAGACCTATTGCTCTGGCTGCTTGTCTTCTCATATGATAAACAGATTGGTTTGCTGATATAATAGTTACTCTGCCTCTTTCATCGAGATAAGAATAAGCTCTAAGGGTTTCCATCATACAATGAGATTGTGCCTGTGTTTGATAAGTTCTTTCTATTATAACTTCACAATCTTTAAATTCTTCCTCCACATCTCCATGTCCATAATTAAATTGGGATACTATATTTCTCGTATTATCATATCCAAAGTCAAAGGGGGAAATGATACTATTATCTTCATGGATTCTAATCCTGCTATTTTCAGATTTTTCTGGGTCTAATAAGGGTTCAAATACTTCATATTCTACCTTTATTAATTTCTTTGCTTTTTCAGCCGCTTTTTCATCCTCTGCAACTATTATAGCCACTTCATCTCCTACATATCTTACGACTTCTTCTAGAATTAATCTGTCATAAGGAGAAGCCTATGGTAATGATTCACCACATTCTGAATATCTTGTTTGCGGTACATCTTTATAAGTATATATATCTACTACTCCCGGTACTTTTTTGGCAATATCTACATTTATATTTTTTATCTTAGCAAACGCATAGGGGCTTCTCAAAAGTTTTATTGTTAAAACATCTTTATGGAAAATCAGATCATCTGTATAAACAGGCTTTCCACTTAGAAGTGCTTCACTATCTGTCTTTCTTATTCCTTTACCTATCATTATAATCACCCATCTTATTATAATTTCTATTCTTAAATATAATGAAAGGATTATAATATAAACCCTATATTTAAAAATAGTTAAGTTCTAGTTGCACTCTGACACTTATTTCAAGTACAAGATTCGGACTGCATTAAAATGTACTTTTTCGATGAAACAATTGTCCTCTCAAACACATAATTAGATTTTTCTTTCATAATGATATCTCCTTTCAGTTTTATGATATAGATTTTATCTATATACATACTAAACCTACGAGTCCTTCGAATACAAAGAACCCCCAGCCTATCATTCAATAAAGTCTAATAATACCTATTTGTTCAACTTATACAGATTAATAAAATTAATCTGTGTTTCTTGGCTATTGACCAATACTTACTTATCAGGGTTTGCTAACCATCGTAAAATTTTTTAGATAAACCTATATCAACTCTTGTTTTACAATACTTTCCTTTTCCTTCATTGCTTTATAAACCTTCTCAGGTGTTATTGGTAAATCTCTTACTTGTACTCCTACTGCATTATAAATGGCATTAGCTATTGCAGGTGAAGGAGTGTGAGTTACTATTTCCCCAAGAGACTTTGCACCAAAAGGTCCCGTTGGTTCATATTGAGGCTGAAATTCTACTTTTATATTTCCTATGTCTTTTCTAACAGGAACATTATAGTTCATAAAGCTATTAGTAACAAGTTTTCCTGTGTCGGAATGAATTACCTCTTCAAACATTGCCATGCCTATACCTTGCGTTAATCCACCTTCAGCTTGAACTCTTGCTAATGCAGGATTTATAACAGTTCCACAGTCAATAACTGCTACATAATCCAGAACTTTTACTTCACCTGTAGTCTTATCAACTTCAACTTCAACAAAGCCCGCCATTATAGGTCTTGGACTTTCAGTTATACCTGAGCTTGCATTAGCCATTAAAATAGGATAATTCGATCCTGCTTGAGAGTCTTCCCCTAATGTTTTTAATGTTACAAATATATCTTCATTTCCTCTTAGACAAACTCTGTGTTCTTTTAGTTCCAAGGTAACAGCGGGTATGTTTAACTTTTTCTCTGCTGCCTTTAAAATTAAGATTTCCATTTCCTTTGCTGCTCTAATAACAGCATTGCCTGAGACATATGTTGTAGAAGAAGCAAATGCTCCTGAGTCATAAGGGCATGCATCAGTATCTCCTGCATATATTTGTATATTATCTACATTTGTATTTAATGCTTCTGCCGCAATCTGGGATAATATTGTGTCTGACCCTGTTCCCGTATCGCCTGAGCTAGTTAACATCATATAAGTCCCATCTTCAACTAGTCTAATACTGACTCCCGACTTATCTATACCAGCCACTCCAGAAATATGTGTACCCAAAGCCATACCTATACCTCTGACTTTATTATTTCCAGTTTCCCTCCTTGGAAATTTTTCATTCCAGCATATCAGCTCTTTTCCTCTTTCTATGCAAGCTTCTATATTAAAACTTCTAATAGTATTATTAATTATTCCTCCAACTTCCCCAGCACGAATAGAGTTTTTAAGTTTTATTTCTGTAGGATTCATATTAAGGGCTGCTGACAGTTCATTTACTGCTGAGTCTAAAGCAAAGGTTCCTTGAGTCGCACCATAGCCTCTCAATGCACCTCCCGGCTGCAAATTAGTATATACTGTTTTACCAATATATTTAATTGCAGGAACTTTATTGTAGATTGGCAGCGAATTTTGTCCTGCCTCCATTGTAATTATAACTGAATCTCCACCATAGGCACCTGCATTATTTAGGGCATGCATTTCAATAGCCCTAATATTTCCATTCTTATCTGCTCCTATTTTCACATCGAATATAATCGGATGTCTAGTATTGGTTGCAATAAATGTTTCATTTCTTGTATATATAAATTTACAGGGTCTTCCTGTTTTCCATGTAACAAAGGCTGCAAATGGTTCTACTAGTGCTATTTTCTTTCCCCCAAACCCTCCTCCTACTCTAGGTTTTATAAGTCTCAACTTTGATGCAGGAATGCCTATAGCTCTACAAACCTGTCTTCTCATATGATATGGGGTCTGAGTCGGAGAAATGATTACTATCCTTCCATTAGCATCAATATAGGAATAAGCTCTATGGGTCTCTAGCATACAATGCGATTGAGCTTGAGTACTGTATGTTTTCTCTATTATTACATCACAGCTTTTAAACTCCTCATCAACATCACCCTTGCAAAGACTAAATTCAGAAACTATATTTTTCAGATGATCATGCCCATAGGGGAAAGAACAGAAAATATCTTCCTCAGGGTGTATTATAGAACTATGACCCTCGGATTTCCTTGGATCTAATATAGGTTCTAAAACCTCATAATCAACCTTTATTAATTTTAATGCCTTCTCAGCAGCCTTCTCAGTTTCAGCTGCGATTATGGCAACCTCATCTCCTACATATCTAAGCAATGGTTCTAATAAGCATCTATCATAAGGCGATGCCTCCATATAGGACTCACAGCACTCTGTGAATCTATTGTAAGGAACATCTTTATAAGTATATACATCTATAACACCTTTTACCTTTTTTGCATTTCCCACATCTATACTTTTAATTCTTGCAAAGGCATATGGACTTCTCAAAGCCTTCAGTGTTAATACATCTTTATGAAAAATCATATCTTCCATATATACTGGTTTACCACTTAATAAAGATTCACTATCTTTTTTCCTTACACTCTTATTTATCAAATTAAGCACCTACCTTACAGTACATTCTGCTCACTAAGGCTTTGCTCATATCTTCTCTGTATTCTTTACTTCCTCTAACATTAGTTCCAAAATGCAGTTCTTCAGGTATGATATCTACAACTGTTTCAATATTTTCACCATCTTCTAATGCTTTTGCAGCCTTTACAGCTAATTTAGCTCTTTGAGGTCTTGAACCAATGGCTATCTTATATTGACCATCTTCTCCCCTAAATATTGCTCCGTTTATAATCGGAAAATCTCCAGTTGATTTCCTGATGCAGTCATATACTGCCATGCCTTTCTTTTTTGGTAGTATTACTTCTACTAATATATCTCTTTCAAAGTCCTTTTCTAAAAATTCCTCTAAATCCATTATTCCACCTTTATAAAGCCTTACCTTTGCATCTAAAACCAATAGGGATGGTAATAAATCGGAAAACCCATATCTAGAAAATACGCTTGCTCCAACCTTAGCCATATTTCTAAACTGTACTCCTACAATATTTGAAACACCTTCACTAATTGCTCCGCCGCAGTAGTTTCTAATTATCTCATTAATTTCTAAAGTTCTTAATGATGTTTCAGCTCCAATTAATATCTCATCTGTAGTTTCTGTAATATAATCTAAAGACAAATTACATAAATCTATAGCCTTATTTACAGCCCTCGAGCCCATCTTAATAAATCCAAAACCACCTAGAATTAAGTTTGTCTTCCCAGACATTAAAATTTTATATGCTTCTTCTAAACTTGCAGGTGCCACATATTCCTTTATGGTAATCATTTTCTCTCCCCCTCTCCCTACTTACTTTTGAATTCCAAATACTTATTTATAGCTCTAATTTGTCCTTTATATCCTGTACATCTACAAAGATTACCATTTAGATAATGATATATTTCCTCTTCGCTAGGTTTATTTAATTCTTTACTCATTGCAAGAACTGTCATTATAAATCCAGGTGCACAATATCCGCATTGGTCCGCTCCTTCATCTGCAAGAAAATCTGCAAATTCCTTGGCCTCTTTCTGCACTCCTTCTAATGTTGTTATATTTTTATTTGCTGCTCTTACAGTAAGATAAGTACAAGACAATACTACTTGATTATCAACCCATACTGCACATAATCCACAGGAGCTTGTATCACAGCCTCTCTGTACGCTTAAATAACCATTGGCTCTTAATGTATCTAATAAAACTTCGTCTGGACTAACATCTAGTGCTAACTTCCTGCCATTTACTGTTATTGTTATATTCATACATTCTCACCTCTATATATTAGATATAAAATCATTCTAAGATAAAACCTCTATACTCTTTTTGCTACTTTTATCCCTTACTTCAATTGCATCTTCCTTTTCCTTAGGGAATATAAGATTTAATATAACTGCAATAGTTGTAGCTAATACTACGCTAGATTGACCAAATAATAGCTTAAATGTTTCCGGAAACATAGCTATAGACTCTTTAGCATTGACTACACCAAGCCCAAAAGCTAATGGTTTTGGAAAGGCAAACCAAGCTGCCTCAGCTATTGGTGAAAAGTCTATCATATTAAACCCAAAGGCAACAATATAGCCTGCCAACATGCCTACTAATATGGCAGAATCCTTAAGTAAGCCTTTACCCCACTGTTGTAAGAACAATACAATAACTACAACAGTCATACCTACAATCCAATTTTGATATGATCCATAGGTGGCCGAACTAGCTCCTCCAGCTATATTGTTTATGGCTAAGCTAAACACAGAAAGTCCTAAAGACAATACTACTGTTCCAGTTACCACTGGTGGAAAATATTTTCTAACCTTCTTAAAGACTACACCAAAAATAATTGATATTAATCCTGCTACTATTTGAGCTCCAAATATTGTGGCCATACCATGTTGTCCTGCCACTGCAATACAAGTTGGCATAAAAACATAAGTTAATCCTAACATAACTGGTAATTTTGATCCTATTCTATATTCCTTTCCTAATGAAATCGGATACTCTTGCAATAGTGTTCCTATTGCAGCTCCTATCATAGCACATTGTATTAATAGTGTTGTATGAAAATGATCTAATCCTGCAGCCTGTGAAACGAGCATCATAGGTACTAGATTTGGAACAAACATTGCTATAACATGTTGCAGTCCTAATGGAAATGCCTCCCTTAATGGTAGAATTCCATCCAAGTGAAATTTTGACGTATTACTCCTGTCTCTCATAAAATTTCCTCCTCCGTTTATTAGTTTATAACTCATTTTGGAAATCTAAATTATATTAAATTTTATGAAACGATTTAAGTAAACCTTTAAATGTATCTAATAAATTTTAGCATCTAATGCCAACTTTCTGCATTTACTGTTATTGTTATATTCATTTATCCTGACCTCTGTATCGAGCAGACTTCTAACATAATTAATTGGCATCCATTTGTATTCTCTCATTTTCTTCATCTTGTAATGTTTTGTTCGGTAATATAATATTTAGTATAAATGCAACCATTGTAGCTATTACTATAGGTGATTTGCCAAATATCATTGATATAATTTCAGGGAACTGATCTAAACATTGAGGCACTGTAGTAACTCCCATTCCCATAGCTAAAGCAAGTCCAACTATAGTAACATTTCTTGCAGTAAGTTCTTCTTGGATTATTAATTTAAATCCAGTCATAGTTATCATTCCAAATATACTTACTGTTGCTCCACCAAGTACAGATGTAGGAATGGTTGTCATTAATGCACCAAATTTTGGTACAAAACCTGCTAATAGCATAAATATACCTGCAATACCGATTACAAACCTACTGATAACTTTATTCATAGCTAATAATCCGACATTTTGACTATATGAAGATGGGGGTAATCCTCCAATCAATACACCTGCTGCTGTGACTATTCCACTACCTACAATTCCTCTTGATAATTCATCCTCAGTAATCTTCCTATTCATTCCCCCCATAGTAGTTGCTGACAAATCTCCTATGGTTTGCAACGCATTTACTAATGCCAGGACTAACATACTGACTATGGCTGGAGTATGAAATGACATTGAAAAATTATTTATTTTTGGTATAGAAATAAATGCTGCCTCTGCAATAGGAGCAAAATTAACCTTATTAAGGGCTAAAGATGCAATGTATCCTGCAGCAATTCCTACTATCATTGAAGCTGATTTTAAATATCCCTTTCCAAATTGACTGCAAATAATTACTACAACTAATGTCAATAAAGCTATAGCCCAATTAGATGGTGAGCCATAATCTGGAGCGTTAATTCCGCCAGCCATATAATTTATGGCTATAGGATATAATGATAAACCAATTGTGGTAACTACCGTTCCTGTTACAAGAGGTGGAAAATATTTTATATATTTTCTAATCGTTATACCTATTAATATAGTAAAAATACCTCCTACTAATTGTGCTCCAAAAATGCCTGATAAGCCATATTCTGAGCCTATTGCCGTTAGTGTAGGTACATAAGTAAATCCAACACCAAATATAATTGGTAATCTAGAGCCTAGATTTCCAATAGGATAAATTTGCAATAGTGTTGCCAGTCCAGCAACTATTAGAGCTGCCTGAACAAGTAATGTTTTTTCTTGAGGACTTGCACCTGTTACTCCTGCAATAATTATTGGCACAGTCACTGTTCCAACTATCATTGCTAAAATATGCTGTAATGATAAAGGCAATGCTTTGGTAATAGGTGGCACTCCATTGATATCGAAAGGTGAAATGCTTTTGCTTTTGTTTCTCTTTTTCAACATAAATGTCCCTCCATAGATTATATTTTATCTCATTACCTATCGGTCTTTCTCTTTAGTGATTTAAAATATTGTTGTTTATGGATTTCGCATTTTATTCAGTCTGTATTTTTAACTTACCTCTTTTTCTAAAATTATTCTAATGTCACAAAATCATTGATATATCGAAACTTTTTTTGATTAATGATCTCTTAATGGTGATTTATCATCAGCTATAAGACCTAATGTTTCTTTTTGTGAGTTCCATGCTTCTAGTCCATGTTTAGAAACCATTACTGCCTCAGCCACACCTTTACCTAATCTTTTTATGGTATCCATTCCAACTGTATCTTCTTCCGCTCCTTGAGCCTTTGCATCTTTACTCCAGATAGTTCCTCCGATATAGCATCCACCTAAACCACCTGTCACGAGCATTTCATGCATTAGATAGAAGTTTATTATTGGGAGTTTAGCCATTTCTTGCCCCCCATATCTAGTTCCCCCTGTAGTAATAGCTGCTCCTACTTTATTTTGCAGTTTTCCAGCATGTACCAAATAAATCGGACGGAGTCTATTGAATATTGCTGTTAGCTGAGCTGTTATATTCATATCATATACTGGGGAGCCTATGATAAAAGCATCTGCCTCCAAAATTTTAGATTCTAATTCTTGTAAATCATCTTTTATAATACACATAGTCTTATTTCTAATACAAGCATCACAATGAACACAAGGTCCTATCTTTTTACCTCTTACACTCCAATACTCGGTTTCAATTTCTGTTACTGTTTCCTTAGCAGCCCTTAGTGCCTCTTGAACTGCATATTCAGTGGCTCCATGTCTCGGACTTCCACTAATTCCTAATATCTTAATCATAAGCTATACACCTCTCTTGATTTTTATAGGCAATTGATTTATATCAATATTAAGAGCATCAGCCACTGCATTACAGATCGCAGGTGCTACTGGGACTACTGCACATTCTCCAATACTCTTTGCTCCATATGGACCCTTTTCTTCTAATTCTTCTATAAAAAATGTTGTAATTTTTGGCATATCTGTAGCTCTAAACATCTTATAAGTGAAGAAATTGTTATTCAATGGTTTTCCTTTTTCGTCAAATACATAACCTTCGCTTAATGCATATCCTAATCCCATTTGAATACCACCTTCAAGTTGTCCTTCTAGAGACATAGGGTTTATCACTCTGCCTACATCATGTACTGCTACAAAATCTATAACCTTTATCTCTCTTGTTTCCTTATTAACTAAAACTTCTGCAAAGTGGGCTCCATAGGATGTAAGTCCTGCTGGAGATGCATAATCTTCTATTACAGTAAGTTCTTTATTCTTTACTCTTTGGCTATTTACTGCAATATCAGATAATGACACTTTTTTTTCTGGATTAGACTTGCTTACAACAAATCCATCTATAAGCTCTAATTCTTCCTCAACTTCGAGTAATTCCATAGCATCAGATATTATCAGCTGTTTAAGCTTCTCTGCAGTTTTTTTAGCAGCAGCACCTTCTACAAATACACCTCTGCTGGCATAATCACCTAAGTTCCAAGCACAAGCATCTGTATCTGTTTCAAAGGTTTCTACTTTATCAGGAGTTATACCAAGAACTTCTGCAATCATTTGAGTTTGCATTGTAACAGTTCCGTTCCCCATGTCATGGGTTCCTGTAATGAGAGTTAATGTTCCATCTTCATTCAATTTTAAAATTAAAGTTATAACATCTCTATGAGCTCCAAATACTCCGTTTCCATGGGCTCCTATGGCCATACCTATACCTTTGACCCAGTTGTCCTCTGCACCTATTGCTTTTTTCTTTTCATCCCATTTAAATAGTTCTCTTCCTTTTTCAATACAATCTAATACTCTTGGATTTCCCAAAGGTGAATTAAATCTTTGATCTACTCCACTTGGTTCAACAGCATTTCTCTTTTGTAATTCTACTAAATCAATATTTAATTCCCTTGATATTTTCCCTAATTGAGTTTGCTGTGCCATAAATACCTGCGGAGAACCATATCCCCTCATAGCTCCTGCCGTAATAGTATTTGTATATACAGGAATCCCCCTAAATCTCATATTAGGTATCTTATATACCTTATATATCTTATGGCTAAGGGCACCCATAACATTTAATGCACTAGATGCGTAAGCTCCTGTATTGGTATACATTTTAATGTCTTGGGCTAATATAGTTCCATCTTCTTCTACTCCTGTTTTTATATAAACTACTGCACTATGACGAGCTCTCGTAGATATAATGGTTTCAGTTCTATCTAACACAAGTTTTACAGGTCGCCTTGTCATCTTAGACAATATTGCTGCCACTGGCTCTATAGTCATTTCAAGCTTGCCACCAAATGCTCCGCCTATGGTTGGTCTTATTACTCTTACCTTATGTAATGGAATATTCATTATTTGAGACAAAAGTATTCTAAATGCAAAGGTGTTTTGAGTCGGTGCCCATAGTGTAAGTTTATCTGTATAATCATATTGAGCTATGGCTACATGAGTTTCTATTGCTCCATGATGTATTGGGGGTACTTCATATCTATCTTCAAATATTCTGTCACATTCTTTAAAAGCCTTATCTACATCACCAGCATCAGCTCTCATCTCTATCACTTTATTTCCGCCAGAGTGAATATGAATTGCTTCTTCTTTTATAGCTTCCTCTACATCAAGTATTACTGGCAATTCTTCATATTCAACTTTTATTAGTTTTATGGCTTCCTTAGCTGCCTTTTCAGTTTCTGCTGCTACTGCCGCTACCCTATCTCCTACAAATCTTACTGTTTGTGGAAATACTACCTCTGTATTTGGTATATCATGCTCATAAAATCTTAAGGCACTATTATATTTAGTTTGAGGAGTGTTAAAGCAAGTAGCTATTGCTCTCACTCCGGGAACCTTTAATGCTTCAGATATATCTATACTCTTTATATTAGCGTGGGCTACTGGACTTAAAAGCATTTTTCCATATAGCATATTAGGGAGTTTCATATCACCAACATACTTAAGTTGACCTGTTACCTTTAGATTAGCATCCTTAACAGGATAAGAATTACCTATTATCTTTTCTTTACTCATATTCATTCACCCCCTAATTTCTTAGCGGATAATTTTACTGCTTTAATAATTTTTACATATCCTGTGCAACGACAAAGATTATCCTTAAAAGCTTCTCTTATTTCTTCCTCAGTTGGAGAACTGTTTTTATTCAATAAATCCTGAGTTGTTATAATCATCCCTGGAGTACAATAACCACATTGTACAGCTCCCGCTTCTATAAAAGCTTCTTGTATAGGGTGCAGTTTCCCATCTGATGATGCAAATCCTTCTATAGTATATATCTTTTTATTTTCTACATTTTTAGCTAAGGTACTACAGGATTTAAAGGCTTTTCCATCGATTAAAACTTTACAAGCACCGCAGTTATTGGAGTTACATCCTCGTTTTGCTCCTGTTAAATCTAACTTTTCACGTAATACATTTATCAAGGTTTCATTTGGTTCTATTTCTAATTCATATAAAAAATTATTTATATCTAATTTTACTAACACACACGTAACCTCCTTAAAGCCTACTCCATTTAGAGACAATATATAAAATTTGATTTCTTTTATTTCTGTTAACCAATCTTCCACTTACTGATTTTATTCTTTTAATATATACTGTTCCGCATATGTCTCTCTTCTTTATGGCTGTAGCTCTGCAGACTTATCTGAATCTTCACATTCAACTTTAGATTTTATATTAAAAACCATTTGCAAAATAAATGCTATTATTGCTCCCAATACTACTGATGAATCTCCTATTAAAGTTTGAACCATAGCTGGAAAGCTGCTAAGAATACCAGGTACAGATGTTAATCCTATACTAGTAGCTATAGCTACACCAGCTATTATTTTATTGTCATTTGTAAGATCAATTGATAATATTCCTACACCAGCCATTGCTATTTGAGAAAATATTACAAGGGTAGCTCCTCCTATTACTGCAGAAGGAATAGTAGTGATTAATGCTCCTAATTTTGGTGATACACCTGCTAAAATCAATACTATAGTTCCAATTGCTACAACGAATCTACTTACAACTTTATTCATGGCTATTATAGCAGCGTTTTGACTAAACGCCCCAACGGGAATAGAACTAAATAAGGATGATATAACAGAACCTATACCTATCCCTATTACTCCTGATGATAGCTCCTCGTCTGTTACTTCTCTGCCTAAGCCTCCTATGGTTGCTACTGTATAGGCCCCCATTATATCAGCTATGGCAATTATATAAATCAATATGAAAGTTATAATTACATCTGGTCTAAACTCTACTCCAAAAGCTAATGGCTGAGGTAATGCAAACCAAGCAGCACCACTAACCGCTGTAAAGTCTACCATATTAAAAGTCAATGTAATTATATATCCTACTAAAATGCCTACTAAAATTGCTATATCTTTTAATAATCCTTTTCCGAATTTCATTAACATTACTATAATGACGGCTACAATAATCCCTACTAAAAAGTTAATAGGATCACCAAAGGTTGCTGAACCTTGTCCGCCTGCTAAGTTCTTAACAGCTGTAGGAAATAGTCCAAGTCCCATACAAGTAACTACAGTTCCTGATACTACCGGTGTAAAAAATCTTCTAAACTTCTTTGAAACTACTCCGAAAAATATCATTGCTATAGCACCTATGATTTGTGCACCAACTAAAGCTGCTATTCCATGCTGCCCTACAACTGATAGACAAGCGCCTAGAAATACATAATTCGCTCCCATTATAACCGGTAACCTTGAACCTGTTTTATATCCCCCAAACAGAGGAATCGGATATAATTGAATAAGAGTTGCAATGCCTGCGACTAGCATAGAACCCTGAATTAACATAGTTGCCATAGAACCTGAAAGCCCTACAATACCTGCAATTAATATTGCCGGAACCATATTTCCAACTATCATTGCCAAGAGATGCTGCAATCCTAAAGGTACTGCTTCTCTTAGGGATGGAATTCCGTCAATATCAAACTTTGATGTATTACTTCTGTCTCTCATAAAATTTTCCCCCTCATAATCTTTGTAAGTTTTAGTGTTCTTATATATTTTAAATTACTTTAAAATAAATCTTAGGGTAGAACAGAGAAAGGTATCTTTCCCTATTTTAACTTTTACCTTATGAAACGATTTAAGTAACTCTCTAATCACGCTTTTATTATCTATATTAAATATTGAAGTTTAGGTATTAAGATACTTTCATTCTTTCTAATTAATATAAGCTGTTCCACTTATGTCCAGGGCCTTTATTTGTTATATGACCTCTTTCACATAGGTTGTCTGCTATTTCTTGTACTTTCCTAAGAACTGCCTTTTCATCCCCAACTGTTAATATCTTACTATCTTCCATAATGATATTTCCGTCCACTATTACTCCCTCAATATTTTGCATTGATGAAGAATAAACCAATGTAGATACAGGATTATGAAGGGGTATTGCCTTTGGATTTAATAAAGGATTGAATATTAATAAATCCGCTTTTTTACCTACTTCCAAAGAACCTATCTCGTTTTCCATTCCTATAGCTCTTGCACCGTCTATAGTAGCTAATTCAAGTACCTTTTCTGCCGATATTGCCACTGGGTCTAAGTTAGCTACTTTATGTTGAAGTGCCGTAAGCTTCATAAGTTCAATCATATCTTGAGAGTTATTACTAGCTGCTCCGTCAACTCCCAAACTTACAGTTATACCCTTTTTTAACATCTGAGGCACTGGTGCTACCCCTGATGATAGATACATATTACTGGCAGTATTATGTGAAACCTTCATATCATATTTTTTAGTAAGCTCCATATCTTCTTCAGTTAAATATACGCAATGTACCATCACTACATTTGGTCCAACTATTCCCAATTCCTCTAACAATTCAATATCAACTTTCCCATGTAATTCTTCAGTTGCTTCTCTGTCAAAAGGTGTTTCTGAAATGTGAACTGTAAAATGAGAATTATACTCGTTAGTTACTTTCCATAACATTTGAAGCATTTCCTTTGTATTTGACCACATAGCAGCAGGTGCTACCCATATTTTAATTCTTCCGTTTTCCGAATTATGATGCTCTTCAAATAATCTTCTTACATCTTTTTCTACAGTTTCTACATCCTGCATTATTTCTGTAGGAACACCGAATTGAGTACCTGTATTCATGCATCCTCTGCCAAGAATTCCTCTTATACCTAGTTCTTTAAATGCATCTATTATTCCGTCACAAAGATTTTCTCTGTTATGGGGATACATATAATCTACCATAGTAGTGATTCCACTACGCAATCCTTCTATACACCCTTGCATTGCTGCATAGTATGTATCCTCCCTTGTTATGAACTTTGCTGCTGGAAATGTCATTGTAGCTAACCAATCCTTTAAAACCATGTCGTCTCCCAGACCTTTGAGTAAAGTTTGGAATAGGTGATTGTGAGTATTTATAAATCCTGGGAAAATAACCTTACCTTCCGCATCTATTACCTTTTTAGCATCGCTATATTCTTTTAAAATATCCTTTGTATTTCCTACTGCGGCGATTTTATCATCTTTTATAGCTATTGCTCCGTCGAAGAATACTTCTCTTTCCTTATTAACAGTTACTATGGCGGCGTTTTTTATCAATATATCCATCATTATATATTCCTCCTATATTCTAGCTTTTTAACTATTCGGTAGACACATAAATCTTTTACTTGCCAAATACAGATTTCAATATCCCATAATATCCTCTAGCACCCTTTTCCAATTGATCAATCTCTATATATTCATCGATTGTATGAGCTAAGTTTTCCTGAGATGGTCCAAATCCAATTGTTTTTATTCCCTTTTCTCCTGCATAATGGCTGCCATTGGTACAGAAAGAATAATGAGTAATTTTTGAATCGATTCCCGCTTCCTTCAGTCCTTTGTATGCTGCTTGAATGAATTCATCATCCTCATCAAATAACCAACCAGGGAAGAACCTTTCTCCTGTTATTGTTTCTCCTGTATAACAAACTTCTGCTCCTACTGCATAGGAAACCTTTGCATTCAATTCAGAGTCTTCTTTCATCATTTCATCTAGCAGCTTTTGAATCGGAGCTAATACTGACTCTTTAGTCTCTCCCACTAATAATCTTCTATCAAAAGTAGCCTTACAATATTCTGGTACTACTGATGCTCCAGGATATGGAGATGATTTAATATCTGTAAGTACAAGTATTCCTTCTCCCAATTCTTTGTGGACTGTTGGTTTAAGTCCCTGAATTTTGTCTATTATCTTTGCCATTTTATATACTGAATTAATACCTTTCTCTGGATTAGCTGAATGTGCTGGTTTACCAAATACTTCTATTATGATTTCAGCTCTGCCTCTTTGCCCAATCTTTAAATTCAATTCTGAGGATTCCCCTATAACTACATAATCTGGACTTATAGCATCACTTATCTTCCTTGCAGCTACTCCTTCAAATATTTCTTCATGAACAACACCAGCAATATAAATGTCTCCATTAAAATCTTTTCCAGTATCTTCTGCAAAATAAGCTGCGGCAGCCATCATGGCACTAACCTGTCCCTTCATATCAGAAGCTCCACGACCATATATTCTTCCTTCTGAAATTTCTCCAGAAAATGGTGCAAATGTCCATTTTAATTCATCTGTTACTGGAACAGTATCTATATGCCCGTCAAAGAGAATAGCTTTCCCTTTACCATTTCCATTGCCCTTGATATGTCCTATTACATTTCCATAACTGTCGATATAGCATTCATCATATCCTAATTCCTGAAAGTTTTTCTTTATTGCTTCTGCTACCTTTTCTTCCTGCCCTGAAACACTAGGGCATCTTATTAGTTCTTGACATATTTTTATTAACTTTTCCTTTCTTGCTTGGCTTATCATTTTTTCCTCCTTAATTTATTTAATTTTTATTACCTTGTGCATTCTCCAAACCATACAACACTTCTATATTTATCAGGATCTGTATCTCCTTCAGTACTGAACAATAAGACTCTAGAATCTTTATTAAGATTTAATCTTTCTCTTAATTGTTTATAATCATCATTTTTCATAATTTCTACCAATAATCCAGTAGTTACTGCACCAGATTCTCCCGATATTATATAAGGGTCTTCTTTCAATGGATTACCTAATATTCTCATTCCATTGGCTGCCACCCAATCAGGACATGATACAAACATTGAACTATGATTTTTAAGTATTTCCCATCCTATTGTATTGGCCTCTCCACAAGCTAGACCTGCCATTATGGTTTGTAAATCACCACCAACAGCTACAGCATTTCCATCTCCTGCTGCTGCTGATTTATAAAGACAATCTGCAATATTGGCTTCTACTATAGTTGTGATTGGACAACGATCTTCGTAAATATTTGCAAACACACCTTGAACTCCTGCAGCTAAAGATCCCACTCCTGCTTGTATAAATATATGGGTAGGTCTAGTCACTCCCAGTTCCTCTAATTGCTCTACTGCTTCTAATGCCATGGTTCCATATCCTTGCATAATCCATGTAGGAATATCCTCATATCCATCCCATGCTGTATCCTGAACTACTACTCCGTTGTTTTCTTCGGCATATTTAGCAGCTAATCTTACACAGTCATCATAGTTCATATCTTCTACACTAACAGCAGCGCCTTCTTTTTGAATATTCTCAACCCTAGCACCAGATGATCCCTTTGGCATATATACTACTGATTTTTGCTTTAATTGATTTGCTGTCCATGCTACACCTCTGCCATGATTTCCATCAGTAGCAGTTACAAATATCATATCACCTAAAGCCTCTTTTATCTCTTGGGATATTAAATTTCTATATCCCAACTCTGATATGTCTTTTCCAAGTTTTTTAGCCATATACTGTGCCATGGCAAAAGAACCTCCAAGAACCTTAAATGCATTTAATCCAAATCGATATGATTCATCCTTTAAATAAATTCCTCCAAGTCCTATATCCTTTGCTAATTCCTCAAGGTTTTGTAATGGTGTTTTGGAATATTGACTAAAACTTTCATGAAAAGTTCTTGCTTTTTCAATTCCTTCTTTATTTAAAATTTTAATACATCCCTTTATATCAGTCTTTGGAAGCATATTCTCCTTCCACTTTATAACTTGACTCATATGATTCTATCTCCCTTCAAAATTATATTTTCTGTCATATTTATAATTTGCAACTTTTATGCCATTTTGTATTTATTATAGAGTGCAAATAATCATTTTTTATATATAACCTCTTAAATTACACACTTTGATATTTTTTTATCTTTTTAAAAAACGCAAAATAAAAAGTTGCTGATAAATATCAGCAACTTTTTATTTATATTTTTAACTAATAATAAATTTAATATCTTAATATCTTTATAATAAAACTAGTAAGAAATCCAGTATTTGCAATATCTTCCTCAATATATGCAATATTAATTTTAATTATTGGTTAGTATAATTAATACATGAATAAAATAGTTCAATTATCAAAATGATAAATCAATTTATCGTTTTGATAATTTTTTTAGCTTTGTATTGCACCAATTATACATATATATTTATAATAATTATCAATTTGATAATCATTCTTTAAGCTTTCTATATAAAGTGGCCACTCCTATACCTAATTTTTCCGCAGCCAGCTTCTTACTTTCTGTACTTCTCCCAAATGTATCCAAGGCTCTTTGTATATGCTCCATCTCTATTTCAGCCAATGTTTTTATATCTTCTTTATTCTGACTAATTATTATATCTTTACTATTTAAAATGTTTTTTGGAAGCATTTTCGTTGTTAGGATTTCTCTATCATCTGAAATATTTATCATAAACTCAATAGTATTTTGAAGTTCTCGTACATTTCCAGGCCAAGGATAATTCAATAAAATATCTCTGCATTCTTCATCTAAGCCTCTGACATATTTATCAAAGAGAACATTATATTTATCAATTAGCTTATCAATTATTAATTCTATATCCCCTTCTCTGTTTCTAAGAGGCGGTACTTCTATAGGAATTACATTTAATCTATAATATAAATCCTCTCTAAATTTATTTTCTCTGATTTGCTCTTCTAAATCCAAATTTGTAGCCGCAATAACCCTTATATCAAGATCAATAGGCTGATTTGATCCTATTCTAGTTACTGTTCGCTCCTGCAATACTCTTAGAAGCTTAACCTGCATATATAAAGGCATATCCCCTATTTCGTCTAAGAGTATGACTCCACCATTGGCAAGTTCAAATTTACCTATTTTTCCATTTGCATTAGCACCAGTAAATGCTCCTTTTACATATCCAAATAATTCAGATTCAATTAAAGTTTCGGTAATTGCACTGCAATTCACCGCTACAAAGGGCTTATGCCGTCTATCACTTAAATCATGTATTGCCCTAGCCACTAATTCTTTTCCTGTACCACTTTCCCCGCTTATTAGAACTGTTGACTGTGTAGGAGCTATTCTCTTTATTTTTTGCTTTAACATTTTCATAGCTTTCGACTCACCTATGATATCGTCTATATCTAATCTTCTTTCACTTGTCGTTATTTTATATATATCAGAGCTTATCTTGTTCATATTGTTAAAAATAAATACTGTTGCATATTCTTTCGATATTGAATGTATAGGTATAATATTCCCTACGAGAAAGAAGCTTCTCCTACTTATCTTAAGTTCATAAAGTTCTCCCCCCATTATGTATTCATCTTTATCTATTAGATCTACCCTTTTATCTAAATCAGTGGAAGATAACTTTAGTTCTCTCATAGCATTATTGTTAATTATAGTTATTTTGTTTTCAGCATCTAATGCAATTACACCTTTATCTATATTATTCAATATTTTCTTGAGCACATCCATTCTCTCTTCTTGCATCATAGATTCATTATATTGATATACCTTAGAGCATATAAAATCACTTATTTGGTATAAAAACTGCATTTGGGAATCTAGATCACCTAATATCCGTTGTTTTTGTTCATTAGTAGAGCAAATCAAGCCTATTACTCCTATAATTTCTTCTTCATAAATAAGTGGTGTGGATATTTCAAGTTTCTCTATACAGCTATCTTTTTGTATACATTCTATACATATCTCATGTTCACGTGGATTCTTTATTATTTGAGACCTTCCAGTTTCTATTACCTTCTTATATACAGATCCTTTATTTACTTCACCAATTTGCTCCTTAAATATTCCAGTCCCTGCAACCCTTCGCATATTTATATCTACAATTTCTACATCTACTTTTATTGCATTGGATATTATTTCAGCATATTTTTTTACATCCTCTTGAATTTTTTCTAATAAAGATATCACTTTATCTCCTCCAATAATAGGATATTATATGGATTGTATTAAATCGACTGCTAGGATAAATATTCAGGCTCCCTAAGGAGCCTGTTTTATACTATAATATACTATTTATATTCTCCCATACTATTAATTCTAGGATTTATTTATAATGTCTCATTAGTATGCATGTGTCTCACTACCCTATTATATATCTATATAATCTAATAACTCAAGTTAAAATATTGCAAATATACAAAGTTCACTGTCTCTTAATATGACATCTCGATTATTATATATACTATATCTTGTACTCTTCTAAATTTATATTTGGATAATCCTTGTTTTTACGATTATAGATATTTTCAGAGTTCTAAAGAATGAAATAAATCCATAGAACCTTTGGAAAGTGTATCTTACCAGCTATCATTATATTGTTCGCTTGTTCTCTTTGCTCTTTATATTGCTGAGTACAAAGATATTAGTTTTTACCTTTTCTAGAGATATATTGCATAAATCTATATAACTTCTATTATATCTCCCTCTTTTATGATTCCACCTTTTAGAACCTTAGTAAATATTCCTTCCTTTGGCATTACACATTTGCCAACCTTCTGAGATATTGCACATCCCGTATGACATTCCTTACCTATTTGGGTTACTTCTTGGATCGTCTCTCCTATAATTAGTTTTGTACCTATAGGAAGCTCATAAAGTATTATTCCCTCAGTAGTTATATTTTCTGCAAATACTCCTGGTACTAATCCTTCTATACCTTGATTTTCCATTTTATCAAAACTTTCTATACCTAATAAACTTACTTGTCTATGCCAATTACCTGAATGTGCATCTTTTTCTAATCCAAAGTTTTCTATAAATAAACCTTCTTTTATCGGTTCTTTTATTACTCCTTTTTTATCTGATATATTTATAGATAATACTTTTCCTCTAATATCTTTATACATGTAATCACCTGTCTTTCCACCTGTCTTTTTTATAAGTCGTATATCTTCAATTACCATGTCCTTATCAACTGCTTTACACATATCATATATGGTTAAACATGCAATAGATACTGCTGTTAGTGCTTCCATTTCTACTCCTGTTTTTCCTATGGTTTTCACTTCTGATTCTACCTCTATTGCATTGTCCATTATATTAAATCTAATATCTGCTCCTGTTAAAAATATATTATGGCACATTGGAATTATATCACTTGTTTTTTTGGCTCCCATTATTCCACCTATTTGAGCTACAGATAGAACATCACCTTTTTTTATTAATCCTTCTCTAATTTTTTCTATGGTTTCTCTATTCATTCTGATTTTTCCTCTTGCTATGGCTTTTCTTCTGGTGTCTTCCTTTTCACCAACTTCTACCATATGAGCTCTGCCATGTTCATTAAAGTGTGTAAATTCCATCTTTATCCCCCTATTTGATTCATATTTCTCTTTATATATTCACCATCTTCTAAATGGTGTGATTCTTCTTTTTTATATATAGAATTAAGTATTAGTTTTTTGATATCTTGTCCACTTCTTAAAGCTTCTTTTATATCTATTTCATTATTTGAATGTAGACATAATTTCAACTGTCCTCTAGATGTTAATCTAACTCTATTACAATTGGCACAAAACTTACAGGATATTGGATTTATTATACCTACCTTGCCTTTTCCATTAGGTAATCTGTAATATACTGCTGGAGATGATATATCTTCTCTTGGTATAGGTGTAAGTTCTTTAACCTTCTCTAATATAATATCGTTTGAAATAAATTTTTCTTTAGCCCAACTAGCTGCTTCACCTATTGGCATTAACTCAATAAACCTTAAATCTATTTCATCCTTTTCCGTTAACTTAACTAATGATTCTATTTCATCATCATTAAAACCACCTATAAGGACAGTATTTATCTTTATTGGTGTTAATCCTACACTCCTTGCTTCTTCTATTCCCTCAAGTACACATTTAAGTTTACCGCCTCTAGTAATTAAATTATATTTATCTTCATCTAATGTATCTAGACTTATATTCACTCTATTTAGTCCTGCTTTCTTTAACTCTTTGGCATATTCTTTTAAAAGTATACCATTTGTAGTCATTGCCAAATCCTTGACTCCTTCTAACTTTGATACCTTAGATATTAGATCAACTATACCTTTTCTCGTAAGGGGTTCTCCCCCTGTAAATCTTATTTTATTAATACCTAAATCTACAAAAGCCTTTGTTATTTCATATATTTCTTCTAATGTTAGCATTTCTTCATGAGAAAACTTAGAAATTCCCTTCTCTGGCATACAGTATCTACATCTTAGATTACATCTATCTGTTAGGGAAATTCTGAGATAATTTATTTCTCTTCCAAAAGAATCTTTCATAATAATCACCTTTTCTTTAGTTTAGTGTTAATTCCCATATATTAATAAACTTATATCATTCCAAGACTTCTGTCATATACCAAAGCTCTTTGAATTCTAATATTATTATAAATAGTTTTTATTTTTAGTTAATATATAACTACATTATACACTTTTTTTATATAAAAAAACAAAATATAGATATAATATGACTATATATGGAAACCACTTCAACTCCAAAATCCAGTGAAATTTACGAATACGATAATATGAGTAAAATCAACACTTTCTATTAATATTGTTAAAAACTATTGAATTGTACGTACATTTGTATTATTATAGATGTACGTACAACCATAGGAGGAGGGAATATTATGAAAAAAATTGCCATTCTAGGCAGTAGCGGAGGAAATCTTTATAACTTGGGAGGAAAAGAACCTCTCAAACTACTTGGCGAAATTGAAACACAATGTAAATCAGCAGGTATTGAAGTAGAAGAAATTCAATTTATTGGAGCTAAGGCTTCAATGGATAATGTAAGCAAGGACACCCCTACTAGGCTATATACTTGGGATTCTATCCAAAATAAAATAGCTTTCTCTGAGGAAAAATCTCTTTCAGAGATTAATACTATGTCTGAAGAAAAAGATATAGCTATAGCTGAAAAGATTAATGACGGGAAAATAGATGGTTTAATTTTAATGAGTTCTGATCCAAAGAATACAAATAAACATTCTATTAAAGCGGCAACAGATAAAAATATCCCTATAGTAGGTACTGGTGGTACATCTATGGCCACTATACAATCCTTAGGCGGAAATGTAATTGCAACTTCTGGCACTACTGGTACAACCAATAGAACTAGAGCTGTAGCTTCTGTACAAGCATTGAGTAAATATTGGGGGATTAAGTATAAACCAACTATAGGAAGCTCATCAGGCGGTGGTGATAGTTCTACAGATGATAATATACTCCAAAGGATTAGCTTTAGGGGAATAATGATGTCCGCACTACCTGGATTTATTGCAATGGCATTAGTTCTTGCGTTAAGTAAGGTTCCAGCATTCAGCAGCCTAGAAGATGTATTTAATATTTTAATTCAAGGATTACCTGTCATAGTAGCAGCTATTGCAGCAAAACAAGTATCCGGACTTGATGAAGTTGGAATAGTTGCTGGGGTAGTCGCTGGTATGCTCTCCTCAAAGGGCGGACTAATCGGAGGTCTGATAGGTGGTATCTTAGCTGGTATTCTTGCTATTTATTTAATTAGACTTGCTCTAGGCTGGAATTTCCCTGGAACAACAGCTAATATAGTTTCTGGAGGATTATCTGGTCTAATTGCTGGATTAATAGTTTATTTCTTAATATCCCCAATTACTTTAATGTTGGGTGATGGAATAAGATCAGTAATTGAAACTGCAGTAAACTTTAGCCCAATTTTAGCTGGTGGATTAGCTGGGTTACTAATTTGGCCTGCAATAATAGGAGGAGTATATCATGCAGCAATATTACCAATAGTTTTATTAGAAATGGAAACAACTGGAGCAAGCTTTTTAGGAGCTGTTGATATGACAGGTTTAGTAATGGTTTCAGCAGGTATTACTTTAGCAAATATTTTATTTCCGAAACAAAAATCCGAAGCGGCTATTGCAGCACCTGGTTTTTTTATTAATGTGGCATTCGGTACATTTGTTGAAGCCGCATATCCTTTTATGTTTTCAGATAAACTAGTATTTGTAGGTGCGATGATATCGGCAGCATTATCAGGTATATTCGTAGGTATATTTAATGTTCATGGTACAGCTTATGTACCCTCAATTACTGCACCTGCATTATCAGATAATCCATTTGGATTCTTAGTTAGTATGTTAGTAGGATTAGTTTCAGCTTTTATAATAACAGTAATAGCTAATAAGGTTAATAAGTCAAAAATCAATAGGGAGGCATAATAATGTTTACATCAGATATGGAAAGTAAAAGAAGAAGAGCTCTAAATAAGGTCTTAGAGGCAATAAAACTGCATGGAGGAACTACAATATTAAGCACAGGAATAACCGGAGATGACGCAAGACTTGCAAAAGCAGCAGTCGATGCAGGAGTAAAACTAATAGAACCAAATCATCCAGCAGTAGCTCTGGCAAGAGGATTTAAAGGTGTTACAAACATGCATGATGCAGAACAGATCCGTCATGAGTTACCAATTATTGAAATGATAAAAGTTACTGAAGGTATAAGAAATGTAGTAGGTCAAGATATATTTATAACTGTGGGGATACCGGGTGGATTCCATGAATTAGTGCCAGTAGAAATATCAGACGAGATTTTCATAAACTTATCTAAAGTAGGAGCAGACGGACTTCATATTCACAAATCTAGTTTGAAGGATTTAGAAGAGGTAGTAAATAAAGCTCATAAATATGGTCTGCTCGTGGATGCTTATATTGCACACCCTGATGATCTTCATACTTTTGGATTACCTGCCAGAACTCCTGAAGAGGTGGCTAAAGTTGCTAAGGATATGGAAAATATAGGAGTTGACCTTATAGGTCTTATGACTGGTATGAGTTATGAAGGTGCAGATGCAGGTGAAATTCATCCAGTTGTCAAAGAAAGACTTCATGCTTTAATAGAATCAGTGAAGGTTCCTACACTTGCAGAGGGTGGGATAAATCTAAATAATTTCAAAGCATTTTCAGATACAGGTGTTAATATCTTAGTAGTGGGTACTGCAATTGACGATGCAGCAAGAAGAGCAACCCAAGACGTGGTTAAAAAATTTATTAAATAATAAGTAATCAAAATAGATAGTATAAATTTATACTATCTATTTTGATTTCCCATGAAAAAGTACTATTCTATCTTAATAGGAACTTGACCTTAAATAAACTTCATGAAATACTATTCTATGATGCTTTGATAAAATCTCCTTTTATATTCTCGGCATACTTGCAAAAAACATATATCTTGTTCCAATATAATAACTCTCAACAAAATATAAAGGTTTCTTATTATCAGTATATACAACACATTTCATTTTCAATATCGGAGAACCTTTATTTATCTTTAAGTGGTGGCTATATTCTTTGGGACATCCTTCAGCTTCCAAGTACATATTTCCATAATCCAATTTCAAATTATAATGTTCTTCATATATTTTATATAAAGATGTATCCCTATTAACTAACTTATCTAAATCTGGACATAATCTCTCAGATACATAAGCTATCTCATAACACATTGGCTCATTATTAGCCAATCTTAATCGTTCTATTCTATAAACCTTTTCATCATCTAATATTTCAAGGTAATCCTTAACTCTATTATTAGGCATCTCAAGACTAAGATTTAATATCTCGCTAGATGGAATTAAACCCATATATCTCATCTGTTCTGAAAAGCTCTCCAGAGAAGTAAGTTTATATCTGGATTTATGACTATTTACAAAGGTTCCTTTTCCTGCTTGCCTATAAACATAGCCTTCTTGGGCTAATCTTTGCAATGACTTTCTAATAGTATCTCTGCTTACCTTGTAATCTTCCATAAGCTGGTATTCTGGTGGTAACTGCATACCTTCTTCCCATATATTATTATCAATGTTTTCCTTAAATTTATTATATAGCTGTATGTATAGGAAATCTTTTTTCGTTGTCAATATTCACACCCACCTTATCCGTTAATAAAATAATCCACTCAGTATTTTAAACATACCAGCGGACTATACAATATCATTATAGCACAGTTTGTCAATAATTGTACTCATCTGTCAACATTATAGTACACCTTTCCTCCTTATCAAATTATTAATTTGAATAATATCACATATTATACACTCTCAAAGAGTATCTCCTTCTATACTTATTTTTTACTTTAAAGTTAAATATTACAATAGAACATGGGAATATCATATTTTTAAAATTATAAATATAAGAAAAACAGAAAATACTATGATATAATACTTATATGAAAGTGTAATAAGATTTGTTTAAAAAGGAGAAAGCTATGGCAAAAAAAGTAATATTAGGTATGAGCGGAGGAGTTGATTCATCTGTTTCTGCATTACTCTTAAAAGAAGCAGGATATGATGTAATTGGACTTTTTATGAAAAATTGGAATGAAAAAGATGAATATGGTGTATGTACAGCAACTGCAGATGCCGATGATGCTAGAGCAGTGGCTGATCAATTAGATATTCCCTTCTATACTATAAACTTTGAAAAAGAGTATTGGGATAGGGTATTTACTTATTTCCTAGATGAATATAAAAAAGGAAGAACCCCCAACCCAGATGTTATGTGTAACCAAGAGATAAAATTTAATGCCTTTTTAGATTATGCTTTGAACTTAGAAGGAGATTATATAGCTATGGGACATTATGCCCAAGTAGAAGAAAGAAATAATGGCTATTACCTTATCAGAGGAAAAGATAATAATAAAGACCAAACTTATTTTTTATCAAGAATAGGACAAAAAGCTCTTTCTAAGACATTATTCCCTATAGGTCATTTGGAAAAAAAGGAAGTTAGGGAATTAGCAGAAAAACATAATTTATATACTGCTAAAAAGAAAGATTCTACTGGTATTTGTTTTATAGGCGAAAGAGATTTTGATGAATTCTTAGATAAATATCTCTTAGCAAAAGAAGGAGATATTATAGATATAAAAGGAAATAAAGTGGGTAGACACAGTGGACTTATTCATTATACACTAGGACAACGAAAAGGAATAGGAATTGGTGGAGTAGGTACAGGAGAACCTTGGTTTGTAGCTGGAAAAAATATAAAAGAAAATATACTATATGTAGCTCAAGGAGAAAATAATCCAGCACTTTATTCTATTTCATTAATTGGAGAATTGCCTTCTTGGATACTAGAAAAGTCCCCAAGCATGCCATTAAGATGTACAGCTAAGTTTAGATATAGACAGTCTGATATACCTGTAACCGTAGATGTACTTGAAAATGGAAAACTCCATATAAAATATGATAATCCTGTAAAAGCAGTAACACCAGGTCAAGCAGCAGTATTATATCAGGATGAAGTATGTCTTGGATCTTGTATCATAGAATCTATCGAACCATTGGATAAAAAATACTTGTATTTAAATAAAACTATTGAAGAGGACTTATAGCTCTCTTAATTTAACTATATAATAGTGTCCATATTTTTTATGCTTTTCAGTTAGAAATATAGACACTATTTTTCTTCTGCATTCTTCTAAAAAAACATCTTATATAACCTCTATTTTATCTCCCTCTTTTATGATTCCACCTTTTAGAACCTTAGTAAATATTCCTTCCTT